>NZ_JBVVAK010000223.1:0-10312 GCF_055792825.1 Microvirga sp. GN3 | reverse complement strand
GCCGACTTGCACCGCCTGGCCCGCCGCGAGTTCGGCCGCCTGCAGCAACGGCCTGAGCTCATTACCAGCTTCTTTCGGCACGCAGGTCTCTCCGTTGCAGGTCTTTAGTGAAGATCATTAGGTCCCGACGCCGCCGTTCATACTCGTCGAGCGGGAGGACTGCTCGCAGATAAGCATCGGTGAGGCGCCCGATCTGCTGAGAAAGATGGGCCTGGGCCCGGCGCAGCGTCTCGCGACGGGCGAGCAATTCCTGCGGCAGCCAGGCTCCCAAGGCGTCGAGCTGGTCGGCAGGGGTATATCGCGCCGGGCAGCACGTGGCGCGGTGCGAGAAGGTGCTGTGTCCTTTGCCCTTGCACAGGTAGTAGAAATTCCGCCCGTTGAGCGCCCGCGCCGTGCAGGCGAGGCCGCAGCACCCGCAGCTCACCAGCGCGCGCAGGAGATATGGGTGGGCGGTGTTGTTGCGCCGCGCGAAGGAGTGGTTGGTTGCCAGCTTGGCCTGCACCTCATCGAAGTGCACCCGGCTCACCACGGCGGGTACCTGCCCGACCAGGATCCAGGTGTCGGCCGGCTGTGGCACGGCGGAGCCATGGGGCCGGCCAATCGGGTGCGTGGCCGAGCGCCGGTGGGTGGGAGCGCGATACTGCGTGCGTTGCGCATAGACCTGCCCCGTATAGGTCGGGTTGCGCAGGATGCCCCGGATCGTTGGGCTTGACCAGCGTGGTGTCCCGGAGGGGGTGGGAATGCCGCGGGCATCGAGGTGCAGGGCCAGCTGCAGGAGCAAGGTGCCTGGCTCGCGGTAGAGGGCAAACAGCTCGGCCACGACGGCCGCCTCCGCCGGATCGGTGGTGACGCCGCGCGGGTCGCGCGGCCGGTCGGGGCTCATGCGATAGCCATAGGGCGCATAGGTCCAAGGCAGCAGCAACCCGGCGCGCAGCTTGGCGAGCCGACCGCGGCGCATGCGTTCAGCAGTCAGCGTGCGCTCGTTTTCGGCGACCGCGCCGCGGATCTGCAGCAGCAGGTGATCGTGTGGATCATCGCTCATGGGACGGTCGAGGAATGCGGCGGCGCATCCAGCCCGCGCCCATTCCTCGAGCAGAACCATCTGATGCACATAGTTGCGGGCGAGGCGGTCAGGGGCGGTGACGAGCACGCGATCGATCTCGCTGCCCTTCACGGCATCGCGCAAGCGGTCCAGACCCGGACGGGCAAGGATCGCACCGCTGTAGCCGTCGTCGCGGAACACGTGGGCCGGGTCGAGGACCCAGCCCTCGGCGGCGTGCGCGTGAACATGGGCGGTGAGCCGCTCGAGTTGCTGCTCAATGGTCTGGTGGTCGACTTGGTGGCTGGTCGAGACACGGCCGTAGATTGCTACTCGCATGGGACACCTCCAGCAGGATTGGGGATCCCGGTGCCTCGATCGGCTCCGGGGCGGTCATCGCCCACTGCAGGAGGAGCTGATACGCCCGATCCCAGCGCTGCTGGCCCGTGGGCGTCGGCACGCTGGTGCGCCGCACGGGCCAGGCGCGTCGCCGCTGATCCCGCATGCTGTCCTCCCTGGTGGGTGACCTCACCGGGAAGTTGGGGCGCCACAGCCCTCTGGAGCCGATGGCGCGCCCGCGGCCAGCTAAGCTGAAGCCGCCCAGCGCGCGTCAGGCAGATCTTGTCATTTGTGATTAGACCATTGAGCGGACTATCGGTTGGCTCACCACCAATCGTCGGCTGGCCAAGGATTATGAGCGTCTGATCGAGACCGGCGAGATGCTGCTCTATCTCGCCATGAGCCGCATCCTGCTGCGCCGCCTCACGCGAAAGGAAAGATAATTGCTCACCAGCCTCTAGCATAGCTCCTCAGCGCGGTTGGCAGCCAGACGCCAGACGAGCGCACGTTGTTTGATGCTACTGATCATCATCTGAGAGATGGACAACGTGGCCAAGGCTTTGATCCTCTGGGAGCTTCGGGTTGCTTCAGCGGCCGTCACAACAAAGAAACTTACAGCGCCTCAGGGGGCTTGTTCCGAATTCGTCCTGTTTGCCGCGGTTTATTGCACAGACCTTGCGCGCTCCTCCGAAACATATATCAAGGTGCGCGGGCGTTGGACGTATCTCTACCGCGCTATCGACAGCAATAGTGACACGGTGGAGTTCTGGTTCAGCGAGCGGCGCAATTTGGCTGCCGCCAAACGGTTCCTGAGCAAGGCACTCAAGCGGCATGGCCGACCCGAGCGGATCGTGATCGACGGCAGCCAGACGAACTGTGAGGCGATCCTGTTTTGCGACACGACGTACCGACTACAAGATCGATCACGACGTCCGCTGAAACCGATCCGGATCCGGCAGAGCCAATATCTCAATAACAGCATTGAACAGGATCATCGCGCTATCAAGCGGCGGATCCGCCCCATGCTTGGGTTCAAGTCGGTGAACAGTGCTCGCGTAATCCTGGGCGGCATCGAGATGATCCACATGATGCGGAAAGGACAGGCGAAGTATGGCTACAATCTGCAGCTTTCACTGGCAGAGCAGTTCGATCTGCTCGCGGCCTGAACGCACTACCGAGCCTCTGTCCTTTCTTTGTCTCTTTTCCAAATTTGCGACGCAACCATCGATTTTCGCGATGCTCAGCCGTGCTCAGTAATCGCCTCGAGAAGGATGCAGAGTGTCGCTTCGAACCCGGTGCCTCCAATTTCAAACTGCCATTCACCCGGTTTGACCTCGGCAAGTGGGGTTGCTTGCGCTGCAGAGTGGAAGTCCTCGCCTGTATGAAGAATCAAGCTTCTCAGCTTCAGATTCTCGATATCGTCAAAAATCGCCTGAACGTAGTATTGCTTACGGAACACAACGTTGTCCGAGAAGCCAATCCCGAAGAGATCTCGCTCACCCACATAGAAGTCGAGCCGTATGGCGATGTCGTCAGGATCATTCCGTTGCCTGCCCTTCCCCGGAGTGGCTGCTGACGTGTCGAGCCAGCCCTCCCAGATAACTGGCTCGTTCGAAATGCGTTTGGCCCAGTCGAAAGCAAGTTTGCGGTCTGTCATATCGAGCTTGGCAAAGGGGCCGTAACAATTCTCAGCTTCGGCGCTTTGGTGAAAGAGCTCGAAATCCACGGCCCGTGGCTTCACACTCACACCAAAGAAGAACTCGCTCTTTCCGAAGAGGTCCTTTCCTCTCTTGATCAAGGCCCGCTTCAGTTTGAGAGTGGCTTTGATGTTGCCGAACATAAAGCGGGTGGCGATCTCGAAAGCCTCGCGCGAGGTTACAAGGGAGTCAGGGCCCCCATGGCATTTGTGTACGAATGTGCGCGGAGCGCTTGGAAGCTGTGCGAACGCTTGCTTCACGAGCCCGTCGCTACGGTTATAGTTCGGCCCGAACTCGCCAGTGACGGAAAACGCTCTGTTGAGCCAACTCGCAACTGTTGGACCATATGTCCGATAATTCGTTCCGACGACGGTTAGAATTCGATCCGGCGGAAAATGCTCAGCGAACTTCGTGAAGCCGACAGGATTTTCGTCGCTGACTTGAAAGTCCGGATTGAACTGCTCGAGTTCCGAGGCTGCGCCGACGCCAATCCAATCCTTCAGAAGCTGAAACGATATGCCCTGGTGGGGTGTGCCGAGCGTAACAATCTTGTTGATGTGTTTCGGCGCGTCGCCTTTGGCGTAGGTTCTCTGAACTGCCTCCCTGACAATGAGGCCGCCCATCGAGTGGGCTATGATATTCACCTTGGTCGTCATGCCTGTCTTCTCTAGAGCCAGTGCGCGGATGAAATCGATCAGGCGTGTAAGCGCACTGCCATAGCGCTTGAAATCATCTCGGTCATTGAGGTCGTAGTAGCGGAAAACCCATAGCGTCTTGAAGATATCAGTCCCTTCGGAACTGACGAGGCGGAGCGCCATCGCAGGATCGATGACGATCTTATGGCCTGAGAAAAGGGTAGGATCAAATTTCCGAAGTTCTGATGGAATACTTGCCTTATCTCGAATGACCGGGCTGTCGTAGTAACCCACGATGTTTGTTGCATCATGGTAGGACCACCGAGACTTCATGAGGCGCAGGATAAGACCCTCATAGATGTAATTCTCGCCGCGCTTATGGGGATACACGGTACCATCATTGAACCCTTGGTAGGCAATCCGCTTCTCGTCTTCGACACTCAGGCCGCCAAAGCCACGGATAAGGATAACAGGTTGCGCCAAGCGGGTTTTGTCTCGTTCGCCTGCCACTGGAATCTCCTGACGAACCGTCGACCCTCGATCTAAACAATCTTCTTCACGGTATGATAGGGGGTGTACCTCGCAAACATCAGAATATACTCCAAATAGGCGGCCAGCGACGTGCCAATTGGGTGTTGTCATGTCTGGATGGCGCCCATTTGGCAATATGATCGTTAATGACATTGGGCTGAGCGGGGCGGGTGCAGTCATGACAACACCTCGCAGGCGATGAAAAAATTCCGCGAACATTTGGAGTTGCTACGCAAGCCCCTTTGAGGAGCCTGAGCCGAATCCGACGCGCTACGCGAGCAGATCCTATAGAACCGTGGTAGTTTGGGGGATCTCCACTGGCGAGTCCTTTAGGGCTTTCAACTCTGCTCTGCTTTGTCGAGAGGAGCTGCCGCGGTGCCTACGTATCAAAGCCTTCCCTTGGTCCTAGCAGGACTTGTCCTGGCGTCCGTTATCTCGCCGGATGGAAGTGCCTCTGCGGCTGATGACAAACACATTGCTCAACTGCGCGAAACCAATAGCTGCGTAGGATGCGATCTGTCCGGAGCCGACCTGACGGGAAGCAGCGCGCTGCGGCCCGACCTGTCCGGGGCCAATCTGTCCCGCACCAAGCTGTCCAAATCGACGCTGTTCGAGGCTCGGCTGTCCGGAGCCTTCCTGTTCGAGGCCGATCTGTTCGAGTCCGACTTGGCCAAAGCCGATCTGACTAAGGCTAACCTGTCTGGGGCTAACCTGTCCCGCACCAACCTGTCCGGGGCCAAGCTATCTGAAGCCATTCTGTCGCGAGCCAACCTGACCACGGCCAATCTAACAGATGCCGACTTGACCAAGGCGAGTCTGTCCGGAGCCACCTTGTCGGGAGGCAATCTGCAGGGGGCCGACCTAACCGGCGCCGACCTGACCGGATCCAAGTTGGACTCGACCAATTTGTCCGGGGTCAATCTGTCTGGGGCCATCCTCACTTGGGCCGAATTGGCCAGGGCCCGGTTTGAACCAATCGCGATACCGCCAGGTCGTTCGTTCCGGTTTGCGAAAGGCCTAGACACGCTCTTATGGCACCAAGAGCCAGAAGGCATGATCCTTCTGCGTAACGCCTTCAAAGATGCGGGAATGCGCCAGCAAGAGCGAGAGGTGACCTATGCTCAGCTGAAATCTCAGCGGATTAACACTGGCGGCTTGGAGGGCGCACTCCAGTACGTTCTTCTTGAGGCGACCAGCGACTGGGGCATGTCACCCGCCCGCCCATTCTGGATCATGTTGGGCCTCATTCCTCTGTTTGCTCTGCTCTACCTGCTTCCCGTTGCTTGGCCTTCTCCGAAAGCAGCAGTGTGGCGGATCTGGGACAAGGATCGCGCCCAGAAGGATCAAGGTCAGGATGAGCCGGAACAACTGACGGTCAGTGGTCATCGCCTACCGCTATACGCGCTGTTCTTCAGCGTGTTATCTGCCTTCCACATCGGCTGGAGGGAATTGAATGTCGGTAGTTGGATTGCCCGCTTGAACCCCTACGAGTTCACGCTGAAAGGAACGGGATGGGTCCGCACCGTTTCTGGCATCCAGTCCCTCATCAGTGTCTATCTACTCGCGTTGGCTGTCCTGACGTATTTTGGGCGACCGTTCGAGTGAAGGAGTTGTAGTAGTCGATATTTGATCGGACATTCGGCGCTAGGGAGCGATCGGGTTGAGCCTGTCCGACAAGATCAGGCTGCAATCATTTTCTCCCTTGCCAGTGGCATGCCATCCAAGAAGGTTTGCATTGGCGTCTTATCAAAGCACCACCACCCTTGGTGTGGCCGCTATAACTCCTGAGCCAGCCGTCGAGATCGGCTTGGAGATCAGAGATTGATCCATAGATCTTCTTGCGGAAGGCACCGCGATAGAACTCGTCCAGCACCGTCTTGTGGAAGCGCTCAACGATGCCGTTTGTCTGTAAGCATTCGAGGAGTTACGCCGACGTAAGACTCGCGCGTAATACGGTTTGTCGTATGATGGTGGATGTTCAGGCGGCTTGCTGCGAAGCCGGATCTTCGACCTGGCGCAACCTCTTCCATTCCCATGGAAGTATTTCATGGGGCTGTGTTGCACGGATCGGTTAGTGGACGTACCGAGCCCACCCCAAGCCTCTGCTTAAGCGATGCGGACGGACTTCGGGCATCCAAGCTCAAGCATGCGGTTCAAGGCATGAACGGCGATGGCGACCTCCGTCGTGCGACGCCGGGCCGTTCGCGAGCGCAGCGCATCTCCGATCACTCGTTTGAAGCGGCTGATAACTGACTCCACCAGAGCCCGACGCGTGTACCCGGACCTCTTCTGCCAGCCCACGCGCCCATGCTCGGCCATGCTTTGGAGGTGCCGATCGCGCTGGGTCGGAGCGCTCTCCGCCATCTCGCTCAGCACCGCTGTTGATCGCGGTGGCACGATCACGTCAGCATCAGGATGGCGCTGTGCGACGGCGTCGTAGACGCCGGCCTGATCGTAGGCTCCGTCACCGATGAAGGAGGCACGCGGGTCTGTGATCTGGTCGAGCAAGGGCTCGACCTGCGAGCCATCATCAACATCGCTCCTGGTCAGCTCCGAGGCAAGGATCTCTCCAGTCTCGGCATCGACGCCAATGTGCAGCTTTCGCCAAGCGCGGCGCCTTTGGGTGCCATGCTTTTCGATCAGCCACTCGCCGGGCCCGCAGAGCCGCAGGCCTGTGCTGTCCACCAGCAGGTGAACAGGTCCTCCGGAGTTTGAACATGGCCTTGGCACCTCCACGGTTTCGGCCCGCCGGCTCAGGGTCGAGTGATCCGGCACAGCCAGATCGAGACTCAGGAGTTGGAGGATCGAGCCGATCAGGCCTTCGGTTTGACGCAGCGCCAGCCGGAACACCGCCCGCAGCGTCAATGCCGTTCTGATGGCGAGAGCAGAATAGCGCGGCTGACCGTCTCGTGTGGTGCGAGGCTCAGCGCGCCAAGCCGTAATGGCGTCCTCGGTGAACCAGACTGTGAGACTGCCCCGCTGACGCAGGCGGGCGTCGTACTCGGCCCAATTCGTCACCCGATGCCGCTGCGTGGGAATGAGATGCCGGCGCGCGGCATTGGCTTTGAACGGCACGGGAGATATCCGACATGAAAGGCACAGGCCTTCTATGTCAACCAGTTTCGGTTACCAACTCACCTATTCGTGCAACATGTGTGGACGCCCGTTGTGACGCAAGAAGAATCTTCGGGAGTGGTGGAGCGCGTCGGCGAGTGCTGCCATGTGTACGGCCGGCATCGTCAACTTAAAGAGCTGAGATAAGGCCCGCCCAACCTGGACCATCGGATCAGCAAGCCGCCGCAATGCCGGTGACGTCGGCCCAGGTTGCGAAGGCCTGAGCCCGAGCCTTTCGATGATCAGCGGCGTTGGTATTGGCAGGACGACGGAAGAGATTGGCAACCTGATCGTGGGCCGAGAGGAAGCGTTGCGCCTGTCCGGCTGACTTGAAGCGCTTCATGATGCGCTCGCGTCGTCGCGTCGGTTGATGACTGTTCTCCGCACGATTGTTCAACCCCCGATGCTGGCGATGTTCGACACCCGGCATGATCTCTCGTTTGGCAGCTCCGTAGCTCGCGAGTTTATCGGTGATCATCACGCGCGGGGTGATGCCTTGCTTCTTGAGCAGCTTGCGCAGCAACCGCTTGGCTGCTGTGGCATTGCGGTGACTTTGAACCAGAATATCGAGTACAATCCCGTTCTGGTCTACCGCCCGCCAGAGCCAGTGCTTTTCACCTGCAATGCTGATCACCACCTCATCGAGGTGCCATTTGTCTCCGGGTGCGGGCAGACGCCGGCGGATTTGGTTGGCAAAACTCTGGCCGAATTTCAGGGCCCACTGCCGCACGGTTTCGTGGCTGACCAGGATGCCGCGGGCGGCCAGCATCTCTTCGACCATGCGCAGGCTCAAGGGGAATCGGAAGTAAAGCCAGATGGCGTGGCTGATCACCTCAGCCGGGAAGCGGTGGCGGGCATAGCGAGGATGACAGGCGTTCTTCATCCCCTATCTATGCCCCGATACGGTCACCCGCTGGTTAACCTGACGATGCCGTTATGAGACATGAGTGCAGCTCAACAGTCATGGAGAGGCTCGGGATCCGCCTTTCGCCTCGATGTTAAATGCGCATCTCCCGACGGTCGCATCGCTGTGAGGATGTTCTCAGCGGAATAGAAAGAGAGCATTGAGCTGGCCGTGCGTTTGGCCCCAGTCTGGATGCCTGTTGCTGCAAATTGCCCCTCAACGCTCAGGTGCCCTTTCGCACATCGGCCTAACCGTCGCCTTGGTATCGGTGCAGCCGAGCCCTCGAGGTTCACGGAGGACATGCTCTCAGCGCTTGAACCCGGCACTTTCGGCGCTCCTTGCTTCCTGATCGCATTCTCCATCACCAGCCCGATGGAGCAAAGTTCGAGTCTGAAGAGGATGAGCCCCTCGCCGGCCTTTCGAGGCCAAGCTTGCGGGAGGCGTGCTATGGAAACGCATCAGGTGCGGTACTTCCTCGCTGTACGTTGACACCTTGGTGTGAGACGTCGTGGTGAGCGTTTTCAAGCACTTAGCTTTGAGCATGTAATTTGAGATTATACATTTAACTTGAGAATTTGATTGGCTTTGTACATTTCTTTTGAAACTGCCGTCGTCCAACATTGGTCTCTGATTTTGCAGGTGGCATTTGCGACAGCGTAGAGTGCACCGCATTCGAATTGACATCTAATGTGAGAAATCAAACGGTCCGTTTGTCTCATTATTGATGTCCAAAGCAGCCATAAGCTCGAAATTCTCATTCCAAGATGTCAACTGACACCACCCACGGAAGAAAGAGATGAGTCGAACATGACTCGGATCTCGACCCGATCCGCAGTCATCCACGCTTTCGCGAGGTGCTTGCACTGCTCAAATAGGAACTGCCGATCGGGTCTCATCGCAGCCTTCCAGAAAGGACCATCTCAGTAGCTGCCCCACGCAGTCTCATGCTCTCCCACCTGGTCCAAGATGAAAGCGCTGCTCAAAGCGAAAGCCGCCCGCAGTCTGGAGGGTTCTGTTGCAGCTTTGAAGCTTCCCCTGCCCGGGCTATGACGTGAGGGCATTGAGAGGGGCTCGTGGTGAAGCACAGCAAGAAGAACCCGTTCAAGGGTCGGCAGTTCACGGCGGAGATCATCCTGTGGGCGGTCCGCTGGTATCTGCAGTTTCCCATCAGCTATCGCGATCTCGAGCGCATGCTCGCCGATCGTGGCATCACGGTGGATCACACGACCCTCTTTCGTTGGATCCAGGCTTATGCACCCGAGCTGGACAAGCGCATCCGCTCGCATCTGCGCCCAACGAACGGCTCTTGGCGGGTGGATGAAACTTACATTCGAGTGAAGGGTCAGTGGGTTTATCTCTACCGTGCCGTCGATGCTCGCAGTCAAACCATCGATTTTCTGCTCTCGCCCAAACGAGATGCGGCGGCGGCCCGTCGCTTCTTCCGCAAGGCGCTGAAGCAGTCACATACAGTTAATCCTCGAACCATTACGGTCGACAAGAATGCGGCTTACCCGATTGGAGCTATGGCGGAAAGTGGGTGATGCCGGTTTGAGAAAGGCGGCGTATCGAGGCGGGTGACGAGCCTGCCAGAACCTCTCCAGGAGAGCGATACGCCATGAACGAGACTACCAATGTTTTGCGTCTGCGCCAGCCCGACGATATTGACGATCCCCTGACGGATATTCTGCGAACGGGTGCTCGCAAGTTGCTGGCGCAAGCCATCGAGAGCGAGGCTGCGGCCTATCTCGCCAACATGTGCGACCTCAAGTTGCCGGATGGCCGCGAGCGACTGGTCCGGCACGGGCACGGCCTCGAGCGCGCCATCCAGACCGGGATCGGCCCGGTGGAAGTCCGCCGGGTCAAGATCCGCGACCGCGGGGCTGAGGGAGAGGACCGCATCCGCTTCACCTCCGCCCTCCTGCCGAAATGGGCCCGCCGGACGAAGAGTTTGGATGCACTGCTGCCGATCCTCTACCTGCGCGGGCTCTCCACCGGCGACTTCCAGGAGGCGCTGTCCGCCCTGCTCGGCAAGGATGCCCCGAACCTGTCGCCC
>NZ_JBVVAK010000222.1:0-10562 GCF_055792825.1 Microvirga sp. GN3 | reverse complement strand
TTTCATCAGGGCCAGCGGTCACATGAGCCGCACTCACAGGCCGTAGATATGACTGCACCCGACCACTTGCACTCACGTTCAACAAAACCCTTGCCGGCAGGGAGCGTCCAGATATGACGATGCCCGACGGACTGTCTCTGTCGTTGTGGCGCTCCCATGGAGAACCTGCCCCATAGCACATCCCTCCATTCAGAAGACACGAATGCACCATCAAACCCTGGGATCAAACAACTAGGTGAATGACATTCCGAGCCAAAATGTGAGGAAGGCAAGGGAGCTGACAATAGCCGCCCACTCTGATGCTGTTAGCCTGCCTGATCCTGACGCTGATGAATTGCCGGTGGCCATGGTACCCCCTCGCCTGGTGCGCCCTTGTTGCTGCCAAGGACATCAAGGCGTCCAATCAAAAACCATCTCAAGAGTACGGCGCGAGGCTCGGCCTTGATGTGCTGGTCGACACATTCCGTTGTAAAGCCGCATCCAGCGCGTCGGAGGGGCCGGAGAGGGGATCAGGTTCCTCGCAGCCACCCGGGATCTATAAGGTCTGTTATTCCGCCAGGCGTGGCAATGGCTCAACCTTGATGTCGAAATGCAGCACGTCCTCGCGGGTGCCAAGCTTTTCGTACAGTGCAATTGCTGGGGCGTCGCCGTAATCAGCCTGAACATAGATAACCCAAACACCACGCTGGGCGGCAACCTCGCGCAAGTGCTCAATCAGGGAAGTTGCGACGCCCTTCCGTCGATGCTCTACGCTGACTGCAAGATCATAGATGTACAACTCGCGCCGTGCTCTCTCGAATTTGTCGAGTTCATAGGCGACGAGACCGCCCAGAACCTCCTCGCCCTCCAACGCCACGAGGGCAACGATGTGCTCCTTCGCCAGCAGGCCCTCCAGGTAGGCATCACCTGGCAGTTCAGCCCCGTACGTCTCCGGATCAGTGAATGCGTCACCGAAAACCGCATTCAGCTTGAGAAGAAGCCCGATATCGCCGGGCATGAGGCGGCGGAACATGATGGCCATCGACGTCATTCTCTACGTATAGCGCTGCTGCGCCGTTAGGGGCTTATCTTGCAATCACCCCGCTCGGCGAAACACGAGGCTGAGATTGTTGGCGGGCATGTGAACGCGTTCGACAAGTTCCAATCCATG
This sequence comes from Microvirga sp. GN3, assembly GCF_055792825.1. Classification (NCBI taxonomy): domain Bacteria; kingdom Pseudomonadati; phylum Pseudomonadota; class Alphaproteobacteria; order Hyphomicrobiales; family Methylobacteriaceae; genus Microvirga; species Microvirga sp. GN3. The sequence continues at coordinate 9,412 of NZ_JBVVAK010000222.1, read as the reverse complement.
GTCTTTGGCCAAGGCTGCCACGCTCTCAAGATCCCGCACGCCCCACTCCGGATTGCGCCGCCTAAGGTCCAGGTCAAAAGCTTCGTTGCTTGGAGCCGTGTGGGCACCGTTCTCTTTGTAGGCCCCGTAGAGATAGACCACACCCCCAGGCGGAAGCACCCGCCCGGCTCCGGTCATCAACCCTTGGGTCGCCGACCATGGGGAGATGTGGACCATGTTGATGGCGACAATCGCGTCAGCCTGCTCCACGGGCCATTCTGGGGCGGCTGCATCAAGGACAAGCGGTGCGAGCAGATTGGGCAGGCCCGACGCCGCCCGATGAGCGGTGATGCTTTTGAGGGCTTGCTCATCCCGATCGGTGGGCTGCCAGGTCACATGAGGGAGCGCTGCCGCAAAGTAAACCGCATGCTCGCCTGTGCCACTGGCAATCTCCAGAACCTGTCCGGTTTGCGGGAGCGCCCGGCGAAGCACGGCCAGGATCGGATCGCGGTTGCGGGCGACTGAAGGTGAGGCCAGTGCCTCGCTGGAATCAGATGGCTTTGTCATGAGCCAACATATAGCGCAGGTCAAAGAAGCATGCTGTTGGCGTGAACGGAAATACGACATCGGTGGGTTGGAGGAGCATCACGGAGCAAAAGCCGGTGAAAACTCTGCGAACCTCCTTGTCATTTCCTCACACCTGATTAGAACAAATCAGGAACGTGAAGGGCATGATTCCCATGCAACATGGTCATTCGAGAAGGTCCCACCGCATCATGAACCGGGAGAGGGCCGACAAGCTTTTGGAGTCTCTGCGTCCAACTCGTCATCTGCTCACGCAGACCCTGGCCGAGATCCCGATTGGGGGCTCGGAGTACCATCAGATCGATCGTGTTGTCCGCGAGATCGACGGGCTCGCGGAGATCCTGATTGGGTCTGCGACCGATTTCGACCGGCAAGGCCATCCCCCCCAGGAGAATGGCACAGGATAACCCATGTCACGGTGAGCAGATTAGAAGAACAGGGGCCACCACAAGGATCCGGTTTTCGGCACATAGGCTCATCGTCCGATGATGCCCGATCAACACGACTTAACACGATGAAATCCAACTCAATTCAGCTGGCTTCACGGGTTAATGCGTTGCAATCATTTCTACCCTGAAGAATTCCGATAGCGAACTGAATATAAGCTACCGATGTAAGGAATACGGCTTCTTCGCGCCTCTCACTCCCGATAAGTACCTGTTATCAGAAGTGAGCCTAAACAGTCGGCTGGATGGCTGCCCTTTCAATGGAGGAGGTTCCGGCCAATCGAAGTCGTACTCTTCTAGGATGCCTGCGTCACAACTCGAACTCCTCCGTGGCTCGGCAGCTACAGCAGGTCTACAGGTGGCATCCGAGCCAATTGAGCTTTGACCACCTCAGCGCGCCCTTGGTTGACCAGTTGCTCTGCCGTCTGTCCGTCAAGACTTGGAAGGGGTCGAGTCCGGTACCAAGCAACTGCACGTGCCGTAGAGCCGACCCACGGAAGAACCAGATTGATGACCTCAATCGTTTCTGCGAGCCGATCCGATCTGCTGTTGTCAGGTTGATTGCTAGCGTCGAGCATATCCGCCGACAGTGCTTGGTGATCTAGAGGTCGCTCAAGATCTCTCAGACTACCGTTTTCCCTCCGCCTTTCTCGCCTACTGGCAACCTCGTTGAGCACGACGGCGAACCACCCCAAAGCACAGACAAGAGCGGGCATTACAGCGGAATAGAGAAACCAAAACTCATTGAGGTGTCCAGCGCGATACGCCCACCAACCAGCGAGCACCATAAGGGCAGGAAAGATAATGCCAAAGAACAACGGCGACTTGCCCATGCTGGCTCCTATCAACTGCTTACGTGAGGCAAGCGATGGCTGAACAATCCATCTGGCAGCCTATGACCTCCGCCGAGTTGAACCGGTTCACGCTTGCGATAGCAGTTATCAATGGCGACGCTTCCTACCCGGCGGCAGACCTCCAAGCACGGATATCGCGCTCTCTTCATAGCCATCGATCACCATCGTCACTTCAGATAACTTATCTTCCAAGGCGCGTTTGATCAGGCCTTCGATCTCGCTCAGGAGTAAGCCATAGCCCGCCAGTCTTTGAATGAGCGCCGTGATGGCTGGATCGAGCGGCTGGAATTCCGACCAAGGGTATTCACTGACGTAAGAATGTGCCACTTGGTCCTCCAACGTTCGGTTTGACAAAGTTGTCGCGTAATCAGCCAGGGATGCCTTCTGGTGGAATCCTGCCATCTTTTCCCAACCGGAACCGCTCGACGTGGATCTCGCCTCTGGGATCAATCCGTCCATAAACCATTCCTGGAAATGTCTGGGAGCCGAGGGTCTGGAATCCATCAGGGAAGACAGCGGTATAATGCATCAGGACACGGGCCCGGCCATCGAAGGTCCGATCTGGATGAACAGCGATTGAGATCGGATCACAATCGATGCCATGGAAGCTAAATGCGATATCCTTGTCCTGGTAGTAGTCGACAATGGACGACCATCCGGAAAGCTCCTCAATCGAAGCCGATCGGACTACCTCGGCAATTTTCTGACAAAACTCCGGAGATGAGGTGAAATCGGCACTCATGGCTTCCCCAGCCAACCTGCTCCGCTCGAGAGCAGCATCTGAACGCTGATGTGGACCAACGGAGTTCTCCCTTGTAACTATCTATGATCAAGGACGGCCAATATCCGATGGTTTGGGGTCGGCCAGAAGTGAACCTATCACCTGAGTAAACAGAGTATAAGTAGGCACATAAATCCATTGTCAAGTTACTACGGATTCTCCCTGGACAACTAGGCACACACGCCGAAGTAATAAGCAAAACAACATCCTTTTAACTCGGCTCACTATTCGCCATACAAGTTCCGCTTTTGCGTAACCCTCCAATTCATTTACCATAATAGACTCATGCAGCTTTCAAAATTCTGACAATCGTGCGGGAATTACACCGTTCACGGCATCTAATGAGTTTTGGTTGAAAGCCACATCATGAAGATCAATCGTAACAGGAGTTACCTCGAAGTGACTGACGCCGACGGCTGCCGTCACCTGCTACGGATTGGAAGCATCCAATGGCTGAGCGACGTTGACATCTGCCGCAACGAGACGCTCCTGACAGCATCTGGACGCACAATTCACATCCCACTTGAGCTAGACGTTCTGAAGGAACTGCTAGAAACACCGCCGTTCGCCCAACGGGGATGTGCCTCCGCCGACTACAAGATGGCTAGCCAAGAGCCCTCACAGGCTGTCAATCCCGAGGGCGCACACGCTATGACCTCTCACCAGTTACTCGACATACTCTCTACTTGGCTATCTGCCGATTACATAGACAGCAGCATCAAGAGTATGGCCGCGAATGTGCTGACAGAGCTTTCAGCACGTCTTTCCCAGAGCGCCCCAGATCGACGCTATGAGGACAGCCCATCTGGCAACCACGCTTAGATCTTTAGGGCAGATTTAACCAACCGAACCACAGTGCATTCGGCAGTCTCGTTAGCACTCCAGAACCCGCGGTGCAGCTACACGGCCATCCGATTGAATAATTGCAGAAGCTCGTGACGGAGCAACCCCTGCGCTCGCCCTTAAGATGAAAATTGGGAAGCTTCTATGAGGTCCAAAGTGATGAAGCGTGAGTCAGAACATCCTGCAATCGATCTTGATGGGTTTGGCTTGTCAGATCACAAATTCGGTCCCGTGCGGAAAGTTGTAACTGGGCGCCGAACAGGCTCAATGAGCGGCTCATTTCCATCTAAAAAGAATAACAGACTCATCGCATTCGAAAGTCTCCTTGAGGCAGATCTCATTGTGCTCATGGAGCAAGACCCAAACATTATGGCCTATGCCGCACAACCGGAGACGTTCCGGTGGAAGACACCGAGCAAGCAGGCGCGGCGCTACACACCTGACTTCCTCGGGATGTACTCCGACGGGCAACGTGCCTATCGAGAGGTCAAACCAGCGAAATACATAATCCGTGACGCAACTTTGGGCGGCCGCCGCGCACAAATCGAGATGGAATGCATCGAAAGGGGAGCATCCTTTGAAATCTGGACTGAAAATGAGATTCGCTGCGGGACATTCTCGAGAATTTAACGGCTCATGCAAAGGCGCCAATACGCTGAGATCTAGCTCCAACATACGGAAGCAATCATGCCTGCAACCCGCCTTCGTTTCCACAGTGGTGACCACCTACGTATCAAAGGCGAGCACGCCGGTGCAGTCCTGTGGCGCGTCTTTGAAAGATCCGGGCGCGCTTGGAAACTCGAGCCAGTCGGAGGTGGGGATACAAAATCGTTCAACGACGATGATATCCGAACATTACGATGCCTCGGCCGGTTAGAGCATTACGCATGCAATCCAGAGGGCCTCTCTCAAGCACAAGCCGAACTCCTCCGCAAAGCTTTTGATATCCATAAGCCGGAGGCACGTATCACGGCTGAGCGTCGGACTATCTACTGCCGGAGGGTCGATCACAAGCGCGACGTAGGACATTTCTCACTGGACCGATGCTTCCATGATGTACCCGAAGAGGTTTTCTCTGAGTATAAGGAGAAGTGGGAAAGAGAGGATCGCGACCTTGTCCTGTTGCGTGCGGCGGATCGTAACCGAAGACGTCACATGCCCGAGCTTACGGAAGTTGCCGACGCGATCTCTCCGGTCCTTAGCCCACCGAAACCGACTACCCTCGAGACGTGGTATCGGGCTTAGGTAGAAGTTGGAAGAGACATACGAATTCTCATTCCGCTCGACGCCAAGAAGGGAAACCGCCTCCCTCGCCTACCGGGAGATATTTACGAGAGTATGAAACTCTACATTGAGACGTTCTTCCTGACGCTCAAGCAATCATCTCTGCGATACGCCTACCGGCAGTTGATGAAAGAACTCAAGCAAAAAGAGCAGTATGTCAGCTACGAGAGCTTCCGGAACTACTACAATTCAAACTGGTCAGAGTTCGAAGCGGACAGGAAACGTCTGGGGTGGCGCAAGGCCCATTCGAAGCATGATGTTTTTCGGCGTACGCGGCCACCAGAGCACGCGCTGGATGAAGTTGAGATTGACCACTGCTTGATCGACTTGATTGTCGTCGACGATGTGTCTGGGCGGCCACTAGGCCGCCCATGGTTGACAGTGATGCTCGACCGGGCGACTCGAATGATCGTGGGCTGCCACCTGTCGTTTGAGGTTCCTAGCTTCGCATCACTCCAACGCTGCTTAGCTCACGCATTTTGGCCGAAGGGCTTGGATGGCTTGTGCTTCAAGAATGATTGGCCCTGTGAAGGGATACCTAAGCGCATCTTCACGGATAACGGGCGCGAATTTCTGTCCCGTAGCCTTGAGCGAGCTGAGCGCGCTATGGGTTTCACCATCGTAAACCTGCCTGTCCGCAGCCCGTGGCTGAAAGGTGCTGTTGAGCGCCTATTCGGAAGCATGAACTCGCAAGTATTTGATTATGAGGATGGCAAAACATTCTCGAATACAGCCAGGCGGGGTGACTACGACTCCGTCCAGGAAGCGAGGGTTACGCTTTCCGAGACACGTCAAAAGATACTCGAATGGATTGTGGACGACTACCACGTGACGCCTCACGAGGCCTTGGACGATGAGACGCCCCTTGAGGCTTGGTACCGTAAGACAGATACTTATGGGGTGCGCTGTGTCTCCAATGAGGATGATCTTGTTCAGCTGCTTGGTTATGCTACCCTGAGGCCAATTACGAGAAGTGGAATTCGGCTTTTTGGCCTCTACTACTTCTGTGACGAGCTCAAGTCTCTGCGCAAGCGGCGTGGCGGCCGTTCCAAGCGATTTGAAATCCGTGTCGATCCATTCGACATCGGTGTTGTACGGCTCCTTGATGATGTGAATGGCGTATGGCTGAAAGTTCCGTGTGACCGTCCTGAGCTTTCTCTCGGCGTCTCGATGTATCAGGCGCGTATCCATATTCGCACCGCGAAGAGAATGGTTAAGCAGGGCAAAGTAACTGAGAGTGACCTGTATAAGGCGCGCCAGCGCGTCAAGGACGAAAGCGAGCAGCGCCTACGCGACGAGAACGCTACAACTACCGCGGCAAAGGTCGCTCGGTACGCTCTCCCTAACGGACAGTTTATGACACCTGTCGCCGGATTGGAGGGGATTAGGGCCTACAACGATGATACGCCCGACATCGCCATTACAGAGGAACCTGCCTCGGCTCCGTCCGGTGATGGCATCCAAACTGCCAACCCTCAACCAGCCAGGATCGATCTAAGTTCGGCAATCGCTGCAAGAGTTAGCCAAATGAGGAAATCGGCATGACAATCGGACTACGCTCTAACTTGGCTCCGCTCACTGAGGCTGGGTATCCTCACACCATCAACCAAATCATCGCACTTGAAACAGATGTCATTCAGCACGCCCAACTCATGGCGGCCAAGGCATCCATACGGAAACTCCACTATCGCTCCCATACTGCCGGGAAGCGGCGCCTGAAGGCACGAGCGCTTCTGCTCGTTGGCGACTCCGGTGCTGGGAAAACGACCATCCTTGAAGACTACCTCTCAGAATATCCGGCGTCGGAGACAGCCGACGGGGATATTCGGCCTATCGTCTACGTCGAGACGCCTCAGAGACCAACACGACGCCAGTTCGTTGCAGCAATCATAAGTTCGCTTGGCTATAAAGCGAAGGACGATTGGAATACCAAGCAAATTATAGATAGGATTAGCAGCTACTGCGAGGAGCTACATGTCGACATAATGCTTATCGATGAAGCCCAAGAGATTTTCGAGAATAAGAGTGAAGAGACTCAACGTGAGATATCTGAGTTTCTCAAGTCACTTCTAAATTCCTGTAAGATGCAGATTGTCCTTTCTGGACTTCCGAGCCTCTTGAAGCTCAGAGAATTCAAGCAGCTGAAGCGCCGTCTAGAGCCGCCTGTAAAGCTCGTCCCTTATAATTGGTCAACTATCGAGGGTCGCGTCGAATTTCTCGCTATCCTTAACTTATTCGAAGAAAGGGTAGGACTTTCCCAGTCGTCTAACCTCGCTGAGCACGAGACTGCAAAACGTATCTACTGCGCGACAGGCGGGCACGTCGGCTTGGTCTCCAAGTACCTTAGCCAAGCGCTTGAGATCGCTTTAGCTGAAGGTCTGCCGAGGATCGACTGCGGGCTTCTTGCACGTGCATTCGACGCGTTCGAGGGCGACGACGAGGATATCCCGCTGCTCGACTTCGATGCCCCACCGGTCCCAGTAGGCAGCGGAAACAAGAACCCTCAGAATCCGTTTATCGCAACGCAAAAAGAACTGACGAAACTCTGGTCGACCATGATCGAGAACAGGGCGGACATGGGAAGAAATGTCCGCCCGAGAACCTCTCGTCATACACGCTTCCAAGGCATCGGCGATAAAGAGGAGCGGATGCTCTAATGAACTTCCAACAGTCTTTACGGCTTCCGCTCCGTGTTCCGGAACGGTTCGAAGAACCAGGGCATGGCCTTTTGCTTAGACTTGCCGTGCGTCATCGTGAACCGGACGTTCGCAGTTTCGCTAGGGACATCGGACTCTGCTTCGACCGAATATCTCGGGGACACGATATCGAAAAGTTAGCAAAGCTCGCTGGAATTGTGTCTGACGAGTTGGTGAAGAGTTCACCGCGCATCAACCCGTCTGCCCGAACCGTACAAATCGGACAGGATAGTGTCAGTCTCGGCGACTGGACCCTTAGGTGCCGTCGCTGGTGCCCGAACTGCTTCGCAGAGGATTTGCGTAATGCGAAGATTCACGGCAGCCGTCCTGAAACAGCGACCTACCATAGATTCTGGTGGGACATAAAATCTACTAGGAATTGTCCCTTCCATGCGACGCAACTTCGCGAAAAGTGCTCTCAGTGTGAGGCACTGCCCGAGTGGGCGGGACGTCCTGCTCATCTATGCGCCTGTGGTATGTCTTTCGGGCGTAGCGTGAGAAAATGTGATGATGATGCAGCTGACCATCTAGATCGCTATATTGTTTATCGACTGACCGGGAGGCGACATGAGCCTGTGCCGTGCCTCGACGACCTTACCCTCGGGGACGCTATCTTCCAGTTGGAGCGTCTCGGTCTAGCCTCGAAGGGGTGGGCTCGGTTTAAGCCTCCAGTCTATGAGGATCAGGTTCGACTAGCGAGAGTTGAGGGCTTTCAGACGGCAAAAGACCTCGATCGTCTCTTCCCGAAGATCTTAGACAATACGCTGATACGGGCGAGTGCGAGCGGCAACGCGAAGGGTTTGATTGCGTCATATGGCTGGATTTACGAGCACTGGGTTTCAAACATACCCGAGTCTCAACTTGGAACATCCTTGAAGAGCATCCTGCGTAAACACGCGCTCGAGTCCGGCGTTATTGCTCAGGGCGAAGCTGTACTTGGTCACGTGGGCTCCTCAGCTACTATAAATATCACAGAAGCCCGGCGGATACTTAACGTGGGTCACGAGCGCGCCCGCCGAGTCCTGCAATCACGAGGATTGATCTCAACGGCGACCCGCCAAGGGGTTGCCGCTCCCGTTATAGCCACTGAGGTACAGCACCTCGCCGAACTTAAAAGAGAGGTACTGAACGCTATTGAGCTGCGTAAGCATCTCGAGATTGGCAAGCCCCAAGTGACCCGGCTCGTGCGTGAGGGCCTCATCGTTCCGCATTGCCGCGATGACACCTCGAAGCGGTTTCTTCGCTCCGATGTAGAAGGCTTCATATTGAAAATTGCTCAAGGAGCTCCAAGAGTGCGGCAACCTGACGGCTCGGATCCGCTTCCCGCCGCGTGTCGAAAGGCAAGAATCCCGTTGGCGAAGGCCTGTCGATCAATACTCGACGGCGTGATCAAACCCGTAGGCGTCGGAAGTGGCCGTTTATCACTCGCAAAGATCTTTATAAAGGTAAGCGACCTCCAGGCCATTCGAGGTTCGAATCCTGGCCTGAGTATCCAGGAAGTGGCGCGGGCACTTCGCATCCACCATGAAGTCGCACGCCATTTGGCGCGCTGCAACTTCCTGTCCTTCACAGGAACAGGGCCCGGGAAGCGGATTGATCCAACGAGCGTCACACGCTTCCACCGAACATATATAACAGCATCCGAGCTTGCACGGGAGCTCCACACCTCACCCAGGTATGTTACTGCTCGACTGTCTGGCTTCAAGGTTCATCCGGTTATAGGTCCCCCGCAGTGTCGGCAGATATTCTTTGCCCGCGCGCGGATAGAAGGCTTGTTGGGCAGCACAGGACGCACGGTACGACTGGATTATGAACCGCCCAGGTAATTACCCACGCCGTTGCTGAGGCTGGTTTCAGGCGCTGACGGTAGCGAGAATGGTGCCGAAGACGGTGACACTTGGCGTGAGCCGAGCCGTATCGACGACGGTGCGCACGGCCGCTTCG
>NZ_JBVVAK010000221.1:0-10588 GCF_055792825.1 Microvirga sp. GN3 | reverse complement strand
CTCGGCCCAGGTTGCCACCATCTCGGACGGCGACACTCTCGTCGACATGGGCCACGATTACTACCCGGTGTTCTAACCAGCCCCTTCCCGGAGCGTCATCGGCCACAGGCCCATGACGCTCCTTTCCGGCCTCTCAGCACCCTGAGGGGCCTTTTGCTTGTTTCCTGTACGCTGGCAGCGAATGCCGCAGAACCTCTCTCTGCAATCTGTGCCCAGTCAGAACGATGTCCGGCTGTGACGCAGCTCACAGCCCTCACCTTGAAACTCATTCAAGTTCGATCATCGCCAACTGAGAGAGCAGCTCGGGCGGTATTGAGAGCAACGCCAACTTGAAGAGGAAATTTCATGCAGAATTTTCAGTTCTCCTTGAACGACATCAACCAGACGGCCGCCAATACTGCCGTTGGTGGCAGCGCGACTTCGGCTCAGGCTGCGAGCATCAGTGATCCCGATACCATCTTCGATTCCGGGGACAGCTGGGATTGGTATTCGGGATCTCCGGAGATCAACGTCCAAGTCGACACGAACATCGTCAACCAGACGGCCGTCAACACCGCGTTGGATGGGGATGCGGCTTCCGCCCAGGCTGCGAGCATCAATGATCCCGATGCTCTCGTTGATTCCGGAGGCGGCTCTCCGGACTTCAACTTCCAAATCTCGACGAACCTGATCAATCAGACGGCGGTCAACACGGCCATCGACCCCGACGGCCTCTTCCCCTTCTGATAATCCCCGCCTTCCTCGAGCGCCATCGGCTCGTGAGCCTGTGGCGCTCCCTTCCTTCTCACTTCGCTTTTCTCCCTTGCCCCGCCTTCCCGGCCTCCCGGAAGGGCGGTTTTCGACGCGGAGCGACACGATCGAATCTGCGCATTCCGAACGTGACGTTCAACGGTCGTCGCGAAAGCAACGCTCGTGAGTCGAGTCGTCGAAGGGTTCGCTCAAGTTACCGGCTATCCCAACCGAAACGAGCCGGATTGGCGCTCAAGATGGTTCCGCTTGCCTGGAATCATCTCTCCTCCTGGTTCGTCGCGTTGTTTGGCGGCGAACAGGATCCGCTTCGCCGAACAATGCTCCAAGGCGCTTCTGTCTGTTGGGCTCCAGAAGCGACAAAAAAATGAAAAAATTTTTGGGTGTGACGCGCTTCACAGCGAGGTTCGTCGAAGTGGTTCAAAGTCCAATCATCGCCAACGGAGAGAAGATCTCAGGCGGTCTTGAGAGCAACGCCAACCTGAAGAGGTAATATCATGGACAACTTCCAGCTTTCGGTGAACGACATCTTCCAGAACGCGACCAACACGGCTCATGAAGGCAGCGCGACGTCGGCCCAGGTGGCCAGCATCGCCGACGCCGATGCTCTCCTCGACTCCGGAGGCGGCTACCTGGGCGGCTGGTTCAACGATCAGGAGTCCTTCAACCTCATCGACCAGAACGCGACCAACACGGCTTTCGGCGGCAGCGCCACCTCGGCCCAGGTTGCCACCATCTCGGACGGCGACACTCTCGTCGACATGGGCCACGATTACTACCCGGTGTTCTAACCAGCCCCTTCCCGGAGCGTCATCGGCCACAGGCCCATGACGCTCCTTCTCACCTCGCGCTTTTGTCCCGCCGTTCCGATCTTTCGGGAGGGCGGTTTTTCGTTGCTGGGCGACACGAGCGGATTCATGAATCCGACGCGCAATGTCCAAGAACAATGTCCAAGCACTCTTGCGGGAATGTGGGAGCGACTTTTCGCTAGAGCATCGGACCCAAAAGTGGATCCACTTTTGGGTCCGATGCTCCACCCTTTGAAGAGCGCATCGTTGGGCGCGGAAAACCGGATCCACTTTTCCGCACGATGCGCTAATGAGGCCTGTCGGTTCGGGTCGAGCGATTCTCGTGAGTTTTGCCGATCCGCATTCAGATCAGCTCCGGCCCCTGATCCTGGGGCTGCTCCGCATTGAAAGTGCGAGCCAGGCGCTCGAAGCGCCAGCGCACGGATGGGGTCTCGCTCGGACGGATGGTCAGCACGATCTGTTCCGTGCGGCGCATGCCCTCGGCGGTGGCGAGGAACACGCTGTCCTCGAGTTCCGCCTCGACCGGAATCGCCGAGAACTGCCAGGCCTCCCGATTGGGCAGAACCAGCATCACCACGCGTCCGCCTTGCGCGCGGCTCGCCTTGATGCCGGGCGCGAGATGGAAGCGAATGATGGCCTGCGCCGTGCCGGCCTGACCGCCCTCGCTCCAGAAATTATCCTCGCCTTCCAGCACATTGCCCTTGGGCGCGAGCTGCCAGCGCCGCTCGTGGGTGATCCCGAAGCGGGGCTTGTAGCCGTCGTGGCTGGCGCTCAGAACCTGCGCGTGCTCGCGTTCGCTGCGCTCCGCCGTCACCCGCTCCGGTCCGCTGATGACGACGGGGCCGACGCGGCGCAGGACCCAGGCGGAGACCCGGCGCTGCAGCCAATTCCCCTTCTTGTCGACGATCTGACAGGACGAGATGTCGTCGATGGAGGCGGTGGAATACGCCACCGTCGAGCGTGAGGCCTGGATGATCGCATCGCCCGCGATATAGGGTGTTCCGCAATTGACCACGATGCGCTGCGCAGCGCTGGAGAACTCGAAGGACAGGCAGCCGGCGCCGGCATCCTGCGAGAGCGGTCGCGGCGGCGGAGCACCCACATCGGCGACGACCAGCGTACGCCCGGCTTCGAGCCGCTCGTAGCCGGAATGGGGTGCGTGATGGATCGGCTGGCTGCGCATGTCGTCATAGGTGAGCAGCGTCGCCAGATGATCGGCCGCCGTCACGCCCATGCCGTTAAAGTGGGAGAGCGTGCCGTCTCCGTGCCGGAACAGGCGCACCATCGGCAGCATGCGGTCGATGGCGTGGAGCAGGGCCTCGGGCGTATCGACCTCGCGGCTGGCGAACATCTGGCGCAAGGGCAGGAGATCGAACAGGAGATCGACCATGATCCGCGGGTTGCGGCTCGCATGTCCCCCATCGGCCAGGATCTGCCGTTCGAGCTCGCGGGCGAGCAGGCGGCTCGCGCGCCTTAAATTTCGGTCGAGGCCCTCGCAGCACAAACCCGCATAGCAGAGCGCGATGCCGGCCATCAGCTGCTGGAAGGGCAGGGCGCCGGAGCGGACCTGGCGCTCCAGCTTTCGCACATGCTGGCCGATGATCTTTAGGAAACGCTGGTAGAAGGCGTGGTCCGCTCCTTCCAGGATCAGCGGCGACTGGCTGATGAAGGACATGAGCCGGCGCGCCGTGATCTCAGGGCTGCAGGCGATGCGCTTGTCCCCGAGTTTCGAGGTGACGAACTCGTCCACCAGGGAGCGGGCATTGGCCTGGGCGAGCGCCGTGCCGGCAGCACGCAGATGGCGCAGCCAGCCGAAGCCGTAGAGCGCCTCGCCCCAGGCGCGGCTCGGCGGGGCAAACGCGAAAGGCGAGCGTCCGCCGGTGGTGATGGCGCGGCCGGAAAAGGCGAAGAAGCCGGAATAGATGTCGGTCGCGATGGTGGGATCGGCGGTGCGCAGATCCTGCGGCGCGAAGAGCAGGCGCGTGGGCACGGGCGGGCTGGAGAGCTTCGACAGGCCCCAGACGGTGCTTTCGCGCATGGCACGGCCTGCCTCCCGCGCGGCAAGCCTGTACAAACGCCAGCGATCCGGCCCGAAATCCACCCGTGGCGCTCCCTTCGTTGTGCTGAATCTCAGCCAACTTAGGGGACGAGTTCCTGCTGACTGGTTAACAACAGGTAAGGGACGATTCACCTTCTTCATGATCCCTTGTGCACAAATCGTGCGACAAAGAATCCGTCGAGGCCGCTGCGCTCGTGTTCCGCCAGCACCAGCTGGCTCGGCAGAGTGCGAAGATCGCCCTGTGGCGTGATGCATTCCGCAAAGCCTCCGATTTCATCGGGCGTGACGGGCTTGCGGGTGAAGTCGGGATGGCGGGCGAGGAAAGCTTCCGCCTGTCGCTCGCCTTCCTCGGCTTCCAGCGAACAGGTGCAGTAGACCAGCCGTCCACCGGGCTTGAGGAGACTTGCTGCCTTGTCGAGCAGGCGGCTCTGGAGGCCGGAGAGCTTGCGGATGTCCTCTTCGCTCTTGGTCCAGGCTACGTCCGGATGGCGGCGGATGGTGCCGGTGGCCGAGCAGGGGGCATCGAGGAGGATGGCGTCGAAGGGCTCCGTGTCGAGCTTTTCCGCATCGAGCGCGCGGGTCTCGGCCTTCAGCTGGAGACGGGCAAGATTCTCTTCCAGGCGCTGCAGCCGCTTCGCCGAGCGGTCGACGGCGAGCACCTCGGCCCCGGCCGTGGCCAATTGCGCGGTCTTGCCGCCGGGCGCGGCGCAGAGATCCGCGATGCGTTCGCCGGGCTTTGCCTGGAGCAGGCGGGCGGGCAAGGCGGCGGCGGCATCCTGCACCCACCATTCGCCATCCTCGAAGCCAGGGAGTTCGCGGATCGCGGTGCGCTCCTTGAGCCGGATGCTGCCGGTGGGCAGCAGAACGCCGCCGAGGCGCTCGGCCCAAGCTTCCGGATCGCTCTTCACCGTCAGGTCGACGGAGGCCATGGAGCGGTGGGCCTCCGCAATCTTCGTGGCGAGCGGCTCGCCATATTGCGCGATCCAGCGCTCCTCCAGCCAGGTTGGCGTATCGAGCCAGGGATCGTCCTGGCTAAGGATCTGCTCGCGCTCGCGGGCGACGCGACGCAGGACGGCGTTGATGAAGCCGCCGGCGTGATGGAGCTTGGGATCGTTCTGGGCGAGTTCAACGGCGCTGTCGACAGCGGCATGGTCTGGCACGTCGAGGAAGAGGATCTGTGCCGCCCCGATGGCGAGAAGATGCATCAGGCGTTCGTCCTTCGGCGGCTTGTTGAGCCGTTCCCGCAGGGCGTGGCCCAGGGTGCCGAGGCGCCGGAAGGTGACGATGGCGATGGCGCGGGCGAGCGCTTCGTCGCGGGGCGAGAGATTTTCCGCGCGGGCCAGCTCTTCCATGACATCGTCGAGCGGCACGCGTCGCTTCAGGGTCTCCGTCACCGCCATCCAGGCCAAGCGGCGCGGTCCGAGACCTGCCTGTTCGTCCGATTGATTCAAAATCCTATCCCCAAGGCCCGCGACGGGTGCCAGTCGAGCCTCCTGTCGAGCCCCCGGTTGAACCCCCAACGGACCCCCAAGGACTCGACGAACTCTGCTGGAAGAAGCCGGGCTGTTGCGCCGACGCGCCCATCTCCTGCGCCAAAGCGTGCAGGGCCGCAATCCGGTTTTCGGTCGCGGGATGGGTCGAGAACAGGTTGTCCACGCCCTGACCCGAAAGCGGGTTGATGATGAAAAGCGAGGCGGTCGCGGGGCGGCGCTCCGCATCCGGGTTCGGAATATGCGCCACGCCGCCGGCGATGCGGGCGAGCGCGGAGGCCAGCGACAGCGGCTGGCCGCAGATCTGCGCGCCCATCCGGTCGGCGTCGTATTCCCGCGAGCGGCTGATCGCCATCTGGATGATCATGGCGGCCAGCGGCGCAAGCAGCGCGGTGCCAATCATCACGATGGGATTGGGTCGGTCGTCGCCTCGTCCGCCGAAGAGAAAGCCGAACTGCGCCAGCGTCGCGATGGCGCCGGCAATGGTTGCGCTGACCGTCATGATCAGGGTGTCGCGGTTCTTGATATGGGCGAGCTCGTGCGCCATCACGCCCGCCACCTCGTCATGGGAGAGCATGTGGAGCAGGCCCGTGGTGGCGGCGACCGCCGCATTCTCGGGGTTGCGGCCGGTGGCGAAAGCGTTGGGCTGCGGATTGTCGATGAGATAGACACGCGGCATGGGCAGGCCCGCCCGTTGGGCGAGATCGCGCACCATATGGACCAGCTCCGGCGCCGTGCGCTCGTCCACCTCCACAGCGTGATGGGCCGCGAGCGCCAGCCGGTCCGAGTTCCAATAGGCGAAAAGATTGGTCGCAAGGCCGACGCCGAGCGCGATCATCATACCGGTTCCGCCGCCCAGGAAATAGCCAACGACGCCGAACAGGGCCATCAGGCCCGCCAGCAGCATTCCGGTCTTGACGGTGTTCATCGGGGTCTCCACCTCGTGGTCAACGACAATTCATCCGTTGAACCCTATGTGGGAATGGTCCAGCTCCCTCCCAAGACCTGTCTCCCAGGCCGGGCCGGAATCTGGCATAAGGCTTCTCATGACCACGAACGATAAACCCGGCACCAACCCTAATCTGCCTGTCGAGGGCTTGGCCCCCGCCAAGCCCCTGTCCCCGGCCGCCCAGCGGGCCCTCGCCGAAGCCGCTCAGCGCCGGATCGAGATCGATGCCCGCGCGGCCGAGATCACCAAGCAGAAAGAACTTCAGGGCCGCGGCGGCCTCGAACCCGTCCGTTACGAGGACTGGGAAGTGAAAGGCATCGCCAGCGATTTCTGAACAATGCTTTTTCAAGCTCCCCTAACTTTACTCAAGCGATATATGCGCATAACATATGCGCATACTATGCGTGGAGCTGTGTAATGTCCAAGCCAATCGGAGCCATGCGGGATCGGCGTCCTACCAACGTCACTCTTCCCGTCGAGCTTGTGGCCGAGGCGAAAGCCCTCAACATCAACGTATCTCAGGCCTGCGAAAGCGGACTGGTTCACTCGGTAGCGGAAGCCCGGAAGGCCCGCTGGCTTGAGGACAACAAGGCAGCCATCGAGGCTTATAACGATATGGTCGAAGGGGACGGGCTGCCGCTCGACGAGTTCCGGCAATTCTGATGAGCCAGTTCGATGTTTATACCGGTGTCGGCCGTTCCAACCGGCTCGTGGTCGATCTGCAATCCGGCTTCCTGGGACCGCTCGCCACCCGCATCGTTGCGCCGCTCTTTGAGCGCAGTGAAGCGCCTTTCCTCAACGAACTGACGCCTCTGGTTCGCCTTGATGGACGCGATCTCGTGGTGATGATCCCGCTGCTCGCTTCCATTCCCGTTCGTGAGTTGCAGCGTCCCGCCGGTTCGCTCGCCGCCGATCAGGACCCTATCAAGCGAGCGCTCGATATGCTGTTTCTCGGCTTTTAACGGCTGAAGGCTCAGACAAAAGTCGGGTTGCTGAAAAATTTTTCGGGCTTCATGTCACATCCGGCACTGCCATCTCGTCTTAGCATCGTGAGCAACACGATCCATAAGGACTAAGACAATGAAAGCCCGGTTGATTCCCTTCGAAGTCGCTCCCGCCTCCCTGAAGCCGATGGTGGAGCTGGAAAAGACCCTGAAGAACAGCGGTCTGGAGTACAGCCTGATCGAACTAGTGAAGACCCGCGCCTCGCAGATCAACGGCTGTGCCTATTGCATCCACATGCACACCAAGGACGCCCGCGCCAATGGCGAGACCGAAGAGCGGCTGTATCTTCTCAGCGCCTGGCGGGAATCGCCGCTCTTCAGCGACCGCGAGCGCGCCGCGCTCGCCTGGACCGAGGCCCTGACCCTGGTGGCCGAGACCCATGCTCCCGATGAGGATTATGAGGAACTCAGCCGGCATTTCACCCCAGCCGAGCAGGTCAACCTGACGCTGCTGATCGGCGCGATCAACGCCTGGAATCGTCTGGCCATCGGCTTCCGTTCCATTCATCCGGTCGAGGCGAGCCGTGTTGCCGCCTGATGGTGACGCCGCGGACCAGTTCCAGCCCCTCAGGCCGGGCTGGTCCGTCTCGCCTACCGCATGCTCGGCTCCATCGCGGAAGCCGAGGATGTGGTGCAGGAGGCCTATATCCGCTGGCACCAGACGGACCGCTCCGCCATCCGTGAGCCCGGCGCCTTCCTGTCCAAGACCGTCACGCGCCTATGCCTCGACATCCTCAAATCGGCGCGGGTCAAGCGCGAGACCTATATCGGGCCCTGGCTGCCCGAGCCGGTTCTGGAAACGGACCGGGAGGAGGAACCGGGAGGAGGACATGAGTGAGGATCTCTCCCTGACCCTCATGATGGCGCTGGAGCGGCTCTCGCCGCTGGAACGCGCAGCTTTCCTCTTGCATGACGTGTTCGGGCTCGGCTTCGACGAGGTCGCTGCAACCCTTGACCGGGATTCGGCTGCCTGCCGCCAGCTTGCGGCGCGAGCACGAAAGAATGTGCGCGCGGAAAGACCGCGCTATGCCATCGACCGGGAGGAAGGCGAGCGCGTGACTGACGCCTTCTTCGCAGCCTCCCGCAGCGGTGATCTGACCGCGCTGCGGAATCTCCTGGCTGAGAACGTCGTGGCTTACACGGATGGCGGCGGCATCCGGAATGCGGCCCTCAAACCGCTCTTCGGATTCCACAGCGTGTCCGGCCTGTTCCTGGACGTGGCGCAGAAGACCGCATTCGCAGTGCCGCCGATTCTCTACAAGGGGTTGATCAACGGGCTGCCCGGCTATGTCACCCTCGAACGGGACGGCATCGTGCAGACGACCACCATCGACATCGAGGATGGCCGCATCGTCGGGGTCTATATCGTCCGCAACCCTGAGAAGCTCGGGCACCTGTCGGACCTGATCGGCTCCACGACCCTTTCCTGACGTGGATGGCGGCGAAGGAACGGTTGTTCCCTCGCCAGCGTCCCGCTACCTTGCCCGAAAAGGGGAAGGCTCATGGCTGGGGTGGCCGAGACGGCGCGACTAGGTTTGTTCCGGGATCTGTTGAGCGATGCGCATCGGGCGCTCGATCTCCAGTTCGGCTTTGAATTGTGGGACGGGTCGACGATTCCCGCGGACCTGCCGTCCTATGCGATGCGGCTCGCCATCAAGCAGGAGAGCGTGATCGCGGCTCTCCTGCGCCACCCGAGCCTGGACACGGCGCTGAATGCCTATGTGGCCGGCCTGCTCGATCTCAAGAACGGCACCATCTTCGATCTCGCCTCCCAGCGCCCGCAGAAGATCGGCAGGCGTCTGAAGACCTTGAGCAAATTGAAAGCCCTCAAAACCGCCTATCATTTCCTGCGTGCGCCGGCCGACATGCCGCGTCCGCTCGACCGGCCGACCGAAGCGCCCGGCACACGCGATGGCAAGCCATCCACGAACAAGGCCAACATCGCCCATCACTACGACGTGTCGAACGAGTTCTACCGACTCTTCCTCGACCCGGAGATGGTCTATACCTGCGCTTACTTTCAGCCGGACTGGCACGACGATCTCGCCCGCGCGCAGCGGGACAAGCTCGACATGATCTGCCGTAAGCTGCGACTCAAACCCGGCGAGCGTCTGCTCGACATCGGCTGCGGCTGGGGAGCGCTCATCTGCCACGCGGCGCAGCATTACGGCGTCAAGGCAACCGGGGTAACGCTCGCCGAGGAGCAGGCGGCGCTCGCACGGGAGAAGGTTGCGCGCCTCGGGCTGCAGGATCGGGTCGAGGTGATCCTCAAGGATTTCACCCAGATGGACGGCGAGTTCGACAAGATTTCATCCATCGGCATGTTCGAGCATGTGGGTATCGCCAACCATCCGACCTATTTTCAGACCGTCCATCGGCTGCTCAAGCCGCGCGGGCTCTATCTTCACCACACCATCGCCCGGCGCGCGAAGCGCTCGGATAAAGCCTTCGGTCGCTTACGGCCGGAAGCCAAAGCCATCATGCGCTACATCTTCCCCGGTGCCGAGCTCGATCACCTCGGCATGTCGGTGGCCAATCTCGAGCGCTTCGGCTTCGAAGTGCACGATGTCGAGGCCTGGCGCGAACATTATCAGCGCACGACCCGGCTCTGGTGGGAGAACCTCGTCGCCCGCAAGGCACAGGCGGAGGCCGAAGTCGGGCCTGAGACGACACGCGCCTGGCTGCTCTATCTCGCCGGCGTGTCCCTCGGCTTCGAACGCGGCGTCATCGGTGTGAACCAGACACTCGCCTCCAAACGCACGCGCGGACCCTCTGGCGTGCCGTCGAGCCGGGCGGATTTGTATCGATAGATCGACGTCCGGCCGCGCCAGGGGAGGGGACTGACGTTCCTTCTCCCTGGCTTGAACTGGGTCCGGACCGGGCGATCAGGCTGCCCGCATGCCGGCGAGGAATTGCTCGACCTCGCGGTCGAGATCGCTGGAATGGCGCGACAGCTCCTGCGCGGCGCCGAGCACCTGGGAGGCCGCCGCCCCGGTCTCGCCGGCGCCGTGCTGCACATCCACAATGCTCCCGGTGACCTGTTCGGTGCCGCGCGCCGCCTCCTGCACGTTGCGGGCAATCTCGGCCGTGGCCGCCCCCTGCTCCTCCATCGCCGCCGCGATCGCGGTCGAGATCTGGCTCATCTCGGTGATCGTGCGGGCGATCTCCTGGATCGCCGAAACCGTCTGCTGCGTCGCCTGCTGCACCGAGCCGATCTGGGCCGAGATCTCGTCCGTCGCTTTGGCCGTCTGGCTCGCCAGCTCCTTGACCTCGGTCGCCACCACGGCAAAGCCCTTGCCGGCCTCGCCGGCGCGCGCCGCCTCGATGGTGGCGTTGAGGGCCAAGAGGTTGGTCTGGCCGGCGATGGTGTTGATCAGCTGCACCACGTCGCCGATCTTCGAGGCCGTGGTGGCCAGATCCTGCACCGCCGCATCGGTGCGGCGCGCGCCCTGCACCGCCCGCTCGGCGATCTGCGACGACTGCGCCACCTGAGACGCGATCTCGCGGATCGAGATCGACAGCTCCTCGGT
>NZ_JBVVAK010000220.1:0-10599 GCF_055792825.1 Microvirga sp. GN3 | reverse complement strand
CAGCCGGAGCCCGATACACTTCACCTCTCGCCAGCAGGGCCCACACAATGCGCGCCATCTTATTGGCGAGCGCCACCCGCACCAGCATGGGCGGTTTCCGCGCGACCATGCGGGCGATCCACGACCCGGCAGGAGCGCCATGGCGGGCGACCTGGAGCAAGACGCTGTTCGCCCCGATGATCAGCAAGCGGCGCAAGGTTCGCTCGCCCATTCTTGAGGTCGCTCCGAGCTTCGGCTTGCCGCCGGTCGAGTGCTGGCGTGAGCCCGACCCAGGCGGCAAAGTCCCGTCCGCACTTGAAGACCTCAGCGGGTAGGGCAAGGGCCGCCAGGGCCACTGCGGTCACTGGGCCCACCCCGGGAATGGTCATCAGCCGGCGCGCTGCCTCGTTCTCCTTGGCCCGCTGGGCGATCTCATGATCCAGACGGGCGATCTGCTCGTCCAGCAGCAACCTTTGAGATAAGGTCGATTCCACCCGCTCTGGTCCAGCGCATCTCGCGTCCGACGGCCGAGCGGACCACCGCTGGGAGCTGCAAGGCAGGCGGTATTCGCGCCCACAAGGTCTTGGTCACCTGCCGTCCCTTGCGCGTCCGTCGCGGCGCTTGGCCTGTGACAACCCGCTGCGACCAGCGAAAGCCGATCTCATTGAAGTACAGATCGGCCAAGTGCGGGCTGATGTGGTGAAACACGCCCGAGACGGTGCGGCGCACCCGGTCATTGAAGTCCTCAGCCGAGTTGGCGTGAACCGAACCGCGGGCATACTCGCGAGCCGGCATCGTCAACTTAACGGGTTCACTTGCCTTTTTGGGCATTTCGGCCGGGAGCCGGCACCGTACTTTCAATGGGTTAGGGCTGGACGGGATGGCCTAAAAGAGCACCTATTGGCTTAAGTTGACGGTGCCATCACAACCTCGCGAGATGCCAGATGTCGCGGCGGTTCGGGGCCTTGCGCTTGAGGCGGCGGGCATAGTCCGATCGAAACTTCAGAACCCAGCGACGGACAGTCTCGTAGGAGACGATGATTCCGCGCTCGAGGAGCATCTCCTCAATCAACCGAAGGCTCAGCGGGAACCTGAAATAGAGCCACACGGTATGGGCGATAATCTCGGGAGGGAAGCGGTGACGTTTGTAGCTGACGGGTTTAAGCATGCCGGCTCATCTACACCGCTCGACCTCATCCCTGAGTTAACGTGACGGTGCCGCGCCGCCCCCTTGCAGGGCCAGTGAGACCGACTTCTCGGCTTTCGGTCCGGCGAGGCCGCGCGGGGCACCGATCGGTTTTTTGGCTCGGCCCGTCATTCTGCCGTCCAGCCGCCATCCATCGACAGGTTTGCACCCGAGATCTGGCTGGCTGCATCGGAGCACAGAAACACCGCGAGCGCCGCCACCTGATCGACGGTCACGAATTGCTTGGTGGGCTGCGCTTCCAGAAGCACGTCATTGATCACCTGCTCCTTGGTCAGCCCGCGCGCCTTCATGGTGTCGGGAATCTGCTTCTCGACGAGAGGCGTCCAGACATAGCCGGGGCTGATGCAATTGACCGTGATGCCGTCGGCCGCAACCTCGAGCGCCACCGTCTTGGTGAGGCCTGCGATACCGTGCTTGGCCGCCACATAGGCCGACTTGAACGGCGAGGCCACGAGCGAGTGGGCCGAGGCCGTGTTGATGATGCGGCCCCATTTGCGCGCCTTCATGCCCGGCACCGCAGCGCGGATGGCATGGAAGGCAGACGACAGGTTGATGGCGATGATCTGGTCCCATTTCTTGACCGGAAAATTCTCCACCGGCGAGACGAACTGGATGCCCGCATTGTTGACGAGGATATCGACGCTGCCAAATGTCCGCTCGGCGAGGTGGATCATTTCCTCGATCTCATGCGGCTTCGACATGTCGGCCGGCGAATAGATCGCCTTGACGCCGAATTCGCTCTCAATGCCAGCACGGGTCTTCTCGATCTCGCCCGCATCGCCGAAGCCGTTGATGACCACATTGGCCCCTTCCTTGGCGAGAGCCCTGGCGATGGCGAGGCCGATACCGCTGGTCGAGCCTGTCACGACGGCAGATTTCGAATGAAGCGTCATTGAAGCCTCCATGTCGCCGCACGGGTATGCGCATTAGACTTGCAAGATGGTGTATCGCACGGACCTGATCACTCTGGGAGATCTGACAGGATTGGGGTTGCCTATCGTGGACGCAGGCGTCCCATATCCGGAGGCGAGCTTCAATGACAGGTCCGGATCGCCGTTCCTCAATTGCTCTCCGGCACAGGCACGTCGAAGCCGTTCAGGGTCACTGAGACCAGGCAGTAGAGCCCGACCAGATGGATCAATTCCGCGGCACCATCCTGGCCAAAGGTCGCCACTGCCTGACGATAGACCAGCTCGGGAAGGACGCTGCCCGACACAAGTGCCGAAGCAACGTCATACGCGACCGTCTCTTCCCGAGTGAGATCTATCGGGCGCTGCCCAGCCACGATTGTCGCGATCTTTTCGTCTGCTAGTCCACGCGCCTCCGCAACAAGAACGTGGGCGTAAAGCTCGTAAGCTGAGTGAAAGTGCGCCCCGGTGACGAGGATGACGACCTCCCGAACCGGTCGTGGCAATGCCGGCGAGGCGGAGAGGGCCTTGACCAGCTCCCAGATTGGGCCGCCGAACTTCGGAAAATGCAGCCACGGGTTCCATGGGCCGATCAGCCCGCCATAACTGTCGATCGCCTGAAAGCCCTTGAAGTTGCTCTCAGTGCCAGTTCGCATGTCGTCATAGAGTTTCTGTTGTTGGGGGCTGAGATCGGGAGACGAGAGTAGAGCGAGACGCATGGCAGGTTCCTCAAGCTTCGGGTTGTCAGGAGGTAGCCCAATGGTGTCCTATTTCTTTCAAAGCAGCTGCTGTCGTTCAGGCCGTCGCTCCAGGGGAGGTCCATGGCCGCGTGGCAGGTCGATGAGACATCAAGCGTCGGCATGCTCCTTACGTTCCGGTTGCACGCTGTCGCAGGCACGACAGGCAAAATGCACTGTGGCGCCTCGGGCCCTGCGAAATCTTCTCGCCACGTCAATGATACGAGCGTGGTTCGGGGTCACCATGGCCATAGAGATTGCCGCTACAGGTGCACGGCTGCACTGCGCCTGATCAGGACCTGTTGCAAACTTGCTTTCCACTTACCTGTCGCAACTATGCGGTGCAGGCGCGTGGCTGGGAATCAAGCACTTATTGATCCGGCTTGGGCGATCTTGAACTACGCGGCATAGCGGAATGGCTGATGCCCGAAGTAGCTTCGGATCCGCTCGGGCAGGTTTGTCAGCCGGCGCATGTGGCTGATCACGGTACGCTTGACTTCGTGTTTGCTGCGGGCAGGTGGCTTGCGGGTTACAGCCTGCTTCAGGTCGGCGTTCAGACCCTCGTCCGGGTTCAGCTCCGGACTGTAGGAGGGCAGGTGGAAAACCTCGATCTGCTCCTGACGCGCGGCCACCCAGCCCCGCACGGCCTGGGCCCGATGGACCGGCAGGTTGTCCCAGATCAGAAACACCTTGCCGTTGGCATCCTGGATCAGCCGCCCGAGAAAGCGGATCAGGCTCGGGGCCTTGACGGCGCCATCGAGCACCATCCAGCGCAACTCGCCCTTGTTGGTCACAGCCGAGATCAGGCCCAGTCCCGCGCGCCTATGACAGGGGCGCACCACCGGCGTCCGGCCGCGTGGGGCAAAGCTGCGACCGCGCACATCGTCCGAGCGCAGGCCGGTCTCATCTCCCCAGAAGATCGTGCCCTTCTCCTCTCTGGCTTGCGCCACGATGGCCGGGTAGTCCTGCCGCAGCCAGTGCCGCACCGCCTTCGGCGATTGCTCGTAGGCGCGTCGGAGCGGTGTCTCGGCCGTGAAGCCCCAGCGCGCCAGATCGGTGCCGATGGTGCGCACCGCCAGCCGGACCCCACAGGATCGCTCGATGAGCTCCCGCACCGCTGCCCGGCTCCACAGAGCGAAGGGCAGGCCCAGTTCGTCGGGCGTGTGCCGGCTGATCAGAGCGCGGATCTGGACGTCCTGCTCGGCCGGGAGAAACCGTCCTGTGCCAGGGGCCGGGCCGCGTGGTCCGCTGGCCAATCCGGCCAGGCCCTGCTCGGCGAAGCGGCGGCAGATATCGAACACGCCAGTGCGGGTCAGGCCCACCTGTGCCGCGATGGCATCATAAGTCAGACCGCTCTCGCGCAGGCCCACCACCTGCCGCCGACGCTCCTCTTGCGCGACTGCCGGCAGCTTGCGCATGTCCACATGATCTATCCCGCCAAACTGGATCGACCGGCCGTGGATTTCACGAGCACCCAAGCCGTCCAAACGAGTATGGCGCGGCGCCATAACCGAATCTGAAGTGGCTATACTTCCTATTTGTAACAGGTCCGGCTCTGTTAGCCCGCTTCCTGGAACAAATAGAACCCGTTGAGGGGGATCACGAGCTTCGCAGCGGCTTCGTCAAATCCGGTTAGCACCTGCGACGCTTCGGTATTGATCCCTCCCATGAAGTCCCAGATTGTCGCGCTGAGGAAGCCGGGGGTCGGGGAGTCTTCTGGCACCACACAGCAGAGTGCACTACAGCCCTTGCGCCGGAACAAGTTGTAGATACCCATTGCTTTCCCCTGCTCCCCTGCCAATGAACTGATTTAGCGCTGGCTTACGAGCGCCGTAGACCTCGTGCATCCCCCATTTGCGGATGCAACCGCAAGCCGCAAACCTTGCTGCCGTCACCCTCACAACCTAGACCAGACAAGCACGCCGATCCCCTGTCAGATCTCGCAGGCAGACGCGCGACCTGGAATGGACTATCTGGATTGATGCCACTTTGTCGTAGGTGCCGACATCCGCAGGTGCGCCGACGGAGCGAGCGGGCGCGAGCCCCCATCGGGAGAGTTTGTCCTTTGATGAACGGGTGTCGTATGTTCCGCATAGCTGGCCCTTTGGATGCACCGCTGAGGCTTGCCCTCCCTTACTTTCGATCTAAGGAACGATGGAGCGCCCGTGCGCTCCTGGGCGGTGTCGTGGCGCTGCAACTCGGCCAGGTGGCGCTCACTGTGGCACTGAATAAATGGAACAACACCTTCTACAACGCTCTTCAGGATAAAGATTGGAGCGTGTTCGCACACCAACTCATGATCTTCGCCGGCCTGGCGAGTGCCGCGATCGTGTCTCAGGTCTATCAGCTCTACTTGTCCCAGTGGCTGCAGATTCGGTGGCGGCGATGGATGAGCGAACGTTACCTGCGCGCGTGGCTCTCCGAGGGCACGCACTACTGCATTCACGGGCAGGGCCATCGCGCCGATAACCCTGACCAACGCATCGCAGACGATGTTCAGCTCTTCATCAGCCAGACGTTGTCAATCGGTGTCGATTTCCTGGGCTCGCTCGTTACGCTGATCTCGTTCGGCATCATTCTGTGGGGACTTTCGGCATCCATACCCCTGTCTCTGTTCGGGACAAGTGTCGTCATTCCAGGCTATCTGGTCTGGGGCGCATTCCTCTATGCGGCCGTCGGCACCCTGATCTCGCATGTGATCGGCCGACCGCTTGTCCGGCTCAACTTCGACCAGCAGCGCTACGAAGCCAATTTCCGGTTTTCCCTCGTGCGGCTGCGGGAGAACACGGAGGAGGTTGCATTGCTGGGCGGGGAGACGGCCGAGACGGAGCGGCTCAGCGCAAGGCTTGGCTCGATTGTGCGGAACTAGTTCCAGATCATGGCCCGCCAGAAGCGCCTGGTCTTCTTCACGGCAGGATATACGCAAGCCGCTGTCGTCTTTCCGTTCGTCGTGGTGAGTCCCCTCTATTTCTCCGGGGCTCTGCAGCTCGGTGGGCTCATGCAGACGGCCTCCGCGTTTGGCCAGGTACAATCGTCCTTTTCCTTCCTGGTCATGGCGTATACGACCCTGGCGGAATGGAGAGCGGTGATCGAGCGGCTCATCGGCTTTGAGGCCGCGATCGCGGCGGCGCAAGCCGAGGCCCCGGCGCAGGGTGGCGTCAAGCGGCGGGACGGGGAGGGGCCCGCGCTCTCGGTGGATGACTTGGTCATCACCCTTCCCGACGGGACCGCAGTCGGCGAGGTTCCACCGATTCAGCTGCACCCCGGCGAGCGGCTCCTGATCACCGCGCCATCCGGGCCCGGAAAGTCGAGCTTCATCCGCATGCTGGCGCACCGGCACGGGTGTGATCACGGTGCCTGCGGGCACGCGCCTGCTCGTCCTGCCGCAGCGGACCTACCTGCCGCTCGGGACCCTGTGCGGCGTCCTCGCTTATCCCTCATCCGAGAGCAGCTTTTCCAAACCCGAGATTGCTGCCACCCTGACGGATTGCGGCCTCGGCCGGCTCGCGGAATGCCTGGACCAGGTGGCTGACTGGTCGAGGCAGCTCTCCGGTGGCGAGCAACAGCGCGTTGGGTTCGCTCGCGCGCTGCTGCATCGCCCGGATTGGCTCATCCTCGACGAGGCAACCTCGGCCCTCGATGAGGCCGCCGAGGCGAGCCTTTACGCATTGCTGACCCGCAGGCTACCAGGGACCGGTGTGATTTCGATGGGGCATCGATCAAGCCTGATCCGCCTGCACGATCGCGTGACCAGTTTCGCCGGCGGGATGAGGGATAAGGTGCAGCACTCGACGGCACTCAGCGGCCCTCGGCAGATCGTGGCAGACGGCCACACGCAGCCGGACGAGAGAAGGATGGCGCAATGCCCAGATTCACAGCGTCGAGATGTCGTTCGGTCCGCCACCGCAGTCTGAATTCAGCGAAACAGATCAGTTCAATCTAGTCGGATGCCTTTGTTCGCCAACATGCGCTGCGGATCGGGAATCGTAGACACCAGTGTATGGTCCATAAGATGATCTCCACCGTGAACCCCTCACACTTGAACAGGTCCTCATTATTCTGCTTCATCACCAGCCCCTTTCAACATCCTTGTGTCATAACTCAGGTGGGGCAAGCCTCAAAGTCGCAACAGATCCGGCTCATGTCTGGACAAGCCACGTCGACCTGCTGCAGTGTAGACACTCGTAGTGCCTTCTCGACACAGAGCTCAGAAGAGCCGCGTCTGCGGGTCAGCTGCAACGCCAGATCACCTTGTAATCAGGCCCTGGGCGACGGCCTTGGCAATCGCCTGGGTGCGGTTGGTGACGTCAAGCCGCTTCATGGCCTGATCGCAGTGGAAGTTGACCGTGCGCTCGCGGATCCCCAGGATGATCGCGATCTCGGACGAGGTCTTGCCGCGCCCGACCCAGGTCAGAACCTCCCGTTCTCGGCCGGTCAGGTGGATCTCCGGCTGCGGCCCAAAGCGCTCGAGCCGGCGCCGCAGCCGGTTCTCAATCACGGCGCCGAGCATTTCGAAGTCGACCGGCTTGGTCAGGTAGTCGTCCGCGCCGAGCCGCCGCCCGACCAGTTCGCTGTCCCGATCACCAAATGCCGTCAGGAACACGAATGGGATCTCGGCAAAGGCCGGCCCGGCCGCCGCCACCTTCTCCAGGAGCTCAAAGCCGCCCATGCGCGGCATGCGCACATCGCAGATGACCAGATCAGGCCGGGCCGAAAGGATAGCAGCCAAACCCTGCTCACCATCGGGCGCGTGCTCAACCGTGTAGCCGAGTTCGCTCAGGGCCTCCACCAGAAGGCTCGCTGTCTCCTCGTCGTCCTCGACGCACAAAATCCTGTTCAAACTCGCCCTCCAATAACGATGGGTCTGCACTCTCGACAAGCAAGCACACCGTCATTCGGGTGCCCCGGCCGACTTCACTGTCGATCCGAAGGCTGCCACCATGCTGGCGAACGATCTGGTCGACAAGATGTAGTCCCACTCCCGTCCCAGGGAGCGAGCCGACATTGCTGCCGCGATAGAACCGCTCACGAACCCGATCGATCTCGTCCGGTGGTATGCCGAGGCCACGGTCCTCAACCGTGACCTCGACGGAGCCGCCCTGAGCTCTCGCCGTCAGCGTGACGATACCTCCTTCCGGCGAATATTTGAAGGCGTTCGAAATCAAGTTGCTAAGGGCATAATGGAGGAGCTCCGGATCGCCACTAACCTCTTTTGGGAGTTCGCCGATCCGCTCCTCAAGTACGCCATCGACACCCACTTCGCGGTAGTAGCGCGCGAGATCACGTAGCATCGTAGAGAGATCAAAACGGCGTGTCCGATCCTGGGCCGGGGCGTATTTCACCTCCATTGCACCGGTCAGGCTCACGACAAGGCTGGTCATCCGGAACACTGCCGCCCTGATCCTGTGCGCGCGGTCGGCAACCTGGTCCGGGGTGACCCGCTCCTTGGTCGCAATCAGGCGCTGCGCATTGCCATCGATCGCGGTCAGCGGCGTGCGGAACTCGTGCGACATAGTCGTTATAAAGTTCCGTTGCTCGATCGCGAGCGCTCGCTCCTTCTCGAGTGAGCCCGCCAAAACATCGGCTTGCATCGCAAGGCTCTTGCGCGATTCCAGAAGCTCAATCGTGTTTCGCCGGAAGACAACAAGAGCGCGCGCCACATCCCCGATCTCGTCTCGCCGGCTTTCATAGGGAATGGAGAAATTCGTATCATGGGAGGCGAGGCGCCGCATGCGCCTGGCAAGCTCGAGAAGCGGGCGCGAGACGGAGCTCCACAGGTAGATGGTCAAGGTCGCGAATAAGAAGAGCATCGAAAGGATCAGGTCCGATACGAAGCGTTGCGCTCGTGCGATCGTCTCGGCAGCGGTCTTGCGGGCTGCGTCCGCCTTGGTCTCGGTGAGACCAATCAAGTCGCGGAGCCCTTCGGTGGCACGCTGAAAGCTGGAGCGCCCACTCCCCTCGAACAAGGCAGTCGCGTCGGCTATTTGTCCACTTTGAGCAAGCGATACGATCGCTTGCGCATGCTGGCCATGCTCCGCCCAGTCCTTCAGAAAGCCATCAAAAGCCTGTGTTTCGTCCATGTCGTGCGGGATTGAGCGATAGCGGTCGGTGTCTTGTGCAACTTCATTGAGAGTTCGTTGCAGGTCGTCTGAACTGGTCCAGTTTCCCGATGCATCCCGGCTGAGCAGGACGTGGGCCTCGTCCGCCCGAACAGCGGCGATGTGATGATTCAACGCCCCGAGAAGCCGGACTGAGTCGAGCCAGCGATTTTGAACCTCGCCCGAGACTGCATCCACATGGGCAAGGCGATCAAGGCTCAGGATCCGCACCGTGACAACCGCGAGCACAAAAATTGCAGCCATAAGCGCAAGCTTGACCGGCAGAGAGTTTCGTAACGACAAGAAAAGACGTGACCGTCGCATGATCCACTCCGTTGGGGCCATTGCATCACGCTTTGGCTCCATGAGGCTACCCTAGCCCGACGAGCCGGAGCCGAACCCCTGTCAAATCTCACAGACTGACGCCACGAGGCACCGTCATTTGTGGATCTTGGAAGGCTCATGCTGTTGAACCCGATCATGTGGTGTTGGCTCGCGTCAGCGGACGAGTTCGCTTGTGTGGAGAGATTCAGCGCGAGTCGGTCGGTGGCACAGTCGATGACAATCCACGAGCCTTTCGGACTTGGCTGGACCCGCGGTATCGAGCAAAGAATGCAGTGGGCAGGCTTGTAGAATTCATTGATGGAGTGCCACAAAGGGGTTGTCGGCCTCAGCCCTGGTCTGGAAGGCGGCGCGCTAATTCGGCTTAAGGTTTTGACGAAGGTCTCGACGCCGCATTGTCGAAGCAAATCTGGTGGAAGGTTGGCTCGCCGTCGAGGATGCACATCATGCGCCAGGCAAGCAAGCTCTCGTACGCACTAATGATCATGGCTGCGCGTCTGTCAGGATCGCTTCCGCCGGGTGACAGTGTAGTAGACGAGCAGCCCCAACGACGTCAGACCGGTCAGTGGATAGCTATCGATCAAACACAGGCCAATGAGGGCCATTCCTAGTGCCACCACGAGCATGTGCAGCATCGGCGATCTCCACGTGTATGGGGCAGTGCAAGCAATATTCGATCTCGTCGTGGCGCATGGATCGAGCACCCGAGCTCACTATGTGGCGCGAGGTAACAGTGTGATGGCTTAGAATCTTGATGAGATACCCGTCCATTTTAAGATGGATCCCATCTATCGCAGCCCACTCTCAGGCGGCCGGCTTGGTTGCAGCTGCTTTGTACCTTGCGGCCCTCGCTAAATCGAGAGGCCGATCCATCGAGAACAGCCTCCCTGATTGCCGAGACCGCTTGGCCCTCCTGTGGAGCTTGGTCCTCCTGTGGAAGAGAGCGTGACGCAGCAATCATAGACGGCAGGCGTCTCAACATGGCTTCTGGCTCCCTGTCGATTGTCTTGACCTGAAGAACAGGCTACCTCGAGGAAAACGCATGAGCCCATTCTCCATCGGTCCAATCGGGTCCTCTGTTAGTCTGAGAGACCTATACCAAGGTTTGGTGGACTGCCTTGTACCATGAACTTGCTAACCCTGGACTGTTACAGGCTGTCTTGGGAACCGACCGGAAATCAGCCGCTGGACCTGTGATCTCGGCCTAAGTGTTTAATCCCGGACTTTGATGGTGCAATCTTTTCGCATGAGTGGAAGGAAGCACTATGGGGCAGGTTCTACACGGCAGCGCCACGACGACAGAGGCAATCCGTCGAGCAATACAGAAT
>NZ_JBVVAK010000219.1:0-10613 GCF_055792825.1 Microvirga sp. GN3 | reverse complement strand
TGCTCGTTCTGGGCGCCCTTCTCACTCCGGGGTGCCGCACTGTCACGGCCATGCTCACCGTTGTCGGCCTCGCCCGCACCCGCAGCTTCACGAACTATCACCGCGTGCTCAACCGCAACCAGTGGTCCAGCCGCGAGGTGGCGCGTCGCCTGCTCGGCCTGCGGGTGGCGAGCTTCGTGCCGGCCGGGCCCGTCATTATCGCGCTGGATGACACTCTCGAACGCCGCTGGGGTGGCCGGATCAAGGCGCGAGGCATTTACCGGGATCCGGTCCGCTCCTCCCATGGCCATTTCGTCAAAGCCTCGGGATTGCGCTGGCTGTCCGTCATGCTGCTCGTTCCGATCCCGTGGGCTGGTCGCGTGTGGGCCTTGCCCTTCCTGACCGTGTTGGCTCCCTCCGAGCGCTTCTCGCGCGAGCATCGCCAGCGTCACAAGGCGCTCACGGACTGGGCCCGGCAAGCTCTTCTCCAGGTCGCCCGCTGGCTGCCGGACCGGCGCATCGTGGCGGTGGCCGATCAGAGTTTCGCGGCGATTGAGCTGTTGAACGCGGTTCGGCATCGCCTGTGCATGATCACACGTCTGCGTCTGGATGCGCGCCTGTTCACGCCGGCTCCGCGCCGTCGGCCCGGAGCTCGAGGGCGCCCCCGCCTTGTCGGACAACGTCTTCCGAGCCTGGCTGAACGCCTGGCCCATCCCAAAACGGCCTGGCGGCGTGTCTGGGTCGACGGCTGGTACGGCGGTGGCGAACGCCTCATCGAGTTCATCTCCGGCACGGCGATCTGGCACCATCCCGGTAAGCACGTGCCGATCCGCTATGTTCTGGTGCGGGACGTGGCCGGCCTCCTCAAGCCTCAGGCGTTTCTGTGCACGGACCTCGAGGCCGATCCTCTTGAGATCGTGCGCTGGTTCGTGCGGCGCTGGAGCACCGAGGTGACCTTTGCCGAGGCTCGCAGACACTTGAGGATGGAGACGCAACGCCAATGGTCGGACAAGGCGATCACCCGCACGACACCAGCCCTGCTGGGGCTGTTCTCGCTGGTGAGCCTCTGGACCGATGATCCCGCCATTCGGCGCTTGGCTCGCCCGCGGTGTGCCGCTTGGTACGACAAGCGCACCATCACCTTCAGCGATGCTCTGGCGGCCGTCCGACGCTCGCTCTGGGCCGCCGCAGTTTCCGATGCGTCACGCCGGCCCGCCAACATGACAAAATCCCAAATCAATGTTCTGAAGCGACTAACTACAGCACTCTGCTACGCGGCATAAATGGCCAAACTCGAGCTGAGGTACTGCGTCGGTCTGGGACTATGAAGGGGCGGGAAGCCTCTGGCCCGCCTCAGGATTGAAGAGAGCACCGTCTCTAAGCGTAGCGCAGGCCACATTCAGAAGACATTCGGCACACTGCGCAGGGCGCGTGGATGAGAATGACCGCGTTCGCGCGGCTAAGCATACCGGGTTCAGCTCACCGCATCATGTTGAATGAGAACTCGCGACCAATGGCACATATCAGTGCTCCTCCGATGGGCAGGTGCTCACAACACACGAGCGAGGCCGATGTTGCGACCCTCGCTAGGCAACCGACAGGCTCCAGAGCCGGTGTAACCTGCGCGGTCGAGGAATTCGAGTTCCCGTCTTACCTATGCTATGCGCACTCATCCATGTACCCTATTATTCTAGCAAGTCCCCGGCGTCGGCACAGAAGACGCGCCGGTCGTGCGAGCACCAAGGACCCAAGGCCAATGTCAGTCCCTGCTCCGGGCCTAACTTTGCGGTGGTTTGCTCGTCCGCTGATCCTGGCGGTCGCGGTGCTTCTGATGCTGTTTGGCGCGACCGGATTTCTCGGCCTCCAATATTGGCACGAGCGGCAAGCGGCAGATCTCTCGCTCGAGCATAGCCGCCAAGTGCTCGATACGCTCGATCGGCTGCGGACGATCATCGCCAACCCGGAGGCCGAAAGGCGCGGGTATCTGCTGACCCTCGACCCGGCATATCTCAAGGCCTACGGCGTCTCTGACGAAAGCGTGCGACGGGAGGCTCAGGCGCTCCAGGCTCTGGTCGCGAACGATCCATTGCAGAGTCTTCGCGCCGAACATCTGGCGCTGACCGTTTCAGCAACGCTGCGCGAGATCGACGATATCGTCAGGACGCCCCGTACGTCCGGGCTGACGGCGCTGGCCATGATGCGCAACATGGACGAGATCCGATCGCAAATCGACCAGATGGTGGACCACGAGCGCTTCCTGCTCGCAGGTCGGGAGACGCACGCCGCCGCACTCGAACAACGCAAGACCTGGCTCATCGCTGCGGCCACCGTCATTGTCACCGTCTTAGCAGGGACGGCGCTGGCGCTCGCACGGCTCGAAGCGAGACGGCGGCGGAAAGCGACCGAGGAGAACGTCCGACTCCACAGCGATCTTGAAAGACGCGAAAAGAAGATCCGGCGCCTGGTCGACGCTAACATCATCGGGATCGTCATATGGGATCTCGAAGGCCGGATCCTTGAGGCCAATGACGCCTTTCTCCGCATCATCGGCTACGACCGTGAAGACCTCGTCGCGGGTCGCATCCGCTGGACGGACCTGACCCCACCGGAATGGCTTGAGCGCGATGCACGACAATGGGTGCCAGAGCTGGAGGGGACCGGGATCTTGCCCCCGTTTGAGAAGGAGTACTTCCGCAAGGACGGCAGCCGCGTGCCCGTGCTCATCGGCGCGGCAACCTTCGAAGAAGGCGCCAACCAAGGTGTCGCTTTCGTGCTCGATCTGACTGAGCGCAAGCGGGCGGAGGAGGAACTGCAGCGCAGCGAGGCCTACCTAGCGGAAGCGGAGGCGCTGAGCAAAAGCGGCAGTTGGGCATGGAACCCGACCACGCAGGAGATCATCTACTGGTCGCAGGAACGCTACCGCTTGTTCGGCTTCGATCCGCAAGCCGGGATTCCATCCTTCGAGGCGCTTCTCCAGCGCATTCATCCGGAGGATCGGGGAAAGTGGCTGGCAAACACGGAAACCGCAATTCGTCTCAGGGGCGATTCCGAAACCGATTTCCGAATCGTCCTTCCGGATGGCGAGATCAAGCACCTGCACGGTATCGGCCATCCCGTTTTCAGCAAATCCGGCGAGCTGCTTGAGATCATCGGGGCGGTGATGGACGTTACCGAGCGCAAGCGCGCCGAAGAGGCGCTGCAGAAGGCACAGGCGGAGTTGGCGCATGTCACGCGCGTGACGACGATGAGCGCGCTGACCGCCTCCATCGCCCATGAGGTCAACCAGCCGCTGGCCGCCATCGTGGCCAATGCCAACGCGGCCCTGCGCTGGCTCGCCCGCCAGCCCCCCAACCTCGCCGAGGCACGGGAGACGGTGGAGCGCATCGTCCGAGACGGACACCGAGCCGGCGAGGTGATCGGGGGGGTGCGCGCGCTCCTCAAGAAGACGGCCACCGTCACGACGCGGGTGGATCTGAACGACCTCATCCACGACACGGTCGCCCTCGTCCACGGGCAAGTGCGCCGCCATCGGATCCTGCTGCGGACCGAGCTGGCGCCTGACCTCCCGCCCGTGGTGGGCGATCGGGTGCAGTTGCAGCAGGTGCTGCTCAACCTGGTGCTGAACGGCCTCGAAGCGATGAAGGAGGTGGCGGAGCGGCCACGCGAGCTGCTGATCCGGTCCCAGCCGGATGAAGCCGGGGCCGTGCTGGTGGCGGTGCAGGACACCGGTGTCGGGCTGGACCCACAGCAGGTGGAGCGGGTGTTCGAGGCGTTTTACACGACCAAGGCGGAGGGGCTGGGCATGGGCCTGGCGATCTGCCGGTCGATCATCGAGGCGCATGGCGGCCAGCTGTGGGCCTCTGCGAACGAGCCGCGGGGGGCCGTGTTTCAGTTCACCCTGCCTGCAGAACTGGACGAGACTGTTCCTGCCGAGCACGCCGGCCAATCGCTGGTGGTGTGACGCGGCAGCTCCGGAGGAGCGACACGGATCCGTTGTCGGTGACGGCGGATGTCCCGGCTGTGCTCGCCTGCCGCTCGGAACGTCAGCTTGGGGTCAACCAAAGCCCTTGAGCGAGGTCCCGCGAAGGTTCTCGATCCCGCTCCATCGCGGAAGTACGGCCAAGGTCGGCCTTGTGCCAGGAAGCGACGTTCGCGGTTGATCACCGAAAGCTGCCGTTAGCCCTGTGCAGGAGATACAGGGCACAATTTCGCGGAAGGCCGAGTGTGGAACCCGATGATCGAACATCCGTATCAAGAGTAACGCGAACCGACTTTATTGCGCACATTCCGGCAAGCGAAGGGGCCGGGCGTACTTGGCCAGCTCTTCAGATTTGGCGCAGACAGGAAAGCCGGCCTTGCGCATCAGCTCCTCAAATTTCATCTTTTCCGCCTCGCTGAAGTCCGGCCGGCTGAGCAGGCCCTGAATCGTCAGGGCGGGGTGGCGGGCCAAGGCGTCCGCCACCGCGGCGCGCGCTTCCTCCAGCCGCCCCAGCGCCGCATAGCTGGCGGCACGCTGCACCCATCCGCCCATGGTGCGCCGGTCCACGGGCTGCTCCTCCACGGCCCGCAGCGCATCCTCGTATCGCCCCGCCGCAAAATAGGCGCTCCGGACCCGATTAGCAGCACTGATGCGGCTGTTCGGGTTGAGCCGCAGCGCTTGATCGACGAGTTGCGCCCCACGCTCCGGCTGCCCCAGCGAGCCCGCTGCACTCCCAAAAGCTGCCAGAAGGTTAGCGTCCCCCGGGTTGAGCCGCAGCGCCTCCTCGTACTCCGCTGCGGCGCGCGCGAAGTCGCCCAAGCCGAGGAGGGTTTCGGCCAACGCCCGGTGGGCGTCGCCGTCGGCCGGATCAAGGGCAACCGCCCGCTCCGCGGCCTTTTTGGCCTGTTCCGTTGCCGTGTTGCGATCAGCGCCAAAGCTGATGGTGTAGTCGTGCGCCGCCGACAATGCTGTCCATGCCCGGGCAAGATGCGGATCCCTCTCGACCGCCTGGGTGAACAGCCGCACGGCCTCCTCAGTGTTGTCCTTGCCGCCGCGGGCCAGGAGGTCGCTGCCACGCAGATACAGCTCATAGGCATTGAGATCCTCGGGCCGCTTGCGCTGCGAGGTTCGTCGCTCGGCAGCGATGACGGCATTCCAGCCGCCGACCTGAGCCGCCGCTTGTTGGGCGATCTCGGTCTGGACGGCGAACACGTCTGCGGCGGGCCGGTCCCAGCGTTGGGTCCACACATGGGCGGCGGTGCTGGCATCGATGAGCTGGGCCGTGGCCCGGATCTGCTCGCCTTGCCGCTGGACCGAGCCCTCCAGCACGTATCGGACGTTCAAGTCCCTGCCGATCTGGCGCACATCGACCGGCTTGCCCTTGTAGACGGCGGTCGAGTTGCGGGCGATCACGTCGAACTCGCGGAAGCGGGCCAGGTCGGTGACGATATCCTCGGTGACGCCGTCGGCCAGCCGCTGCGTCGCCTCGTCTCCGCTCAAATTGTCGAACGGCAGCACCGCGATGGAGGGTCGGCCGACCGGCACCGGCTCGGCCAATCGCAACCACAGGAACAGACCGGCCCCGAGAGCAAGGGCAAGCAGGAGAGCAATCGCCACCGGCACCGTCCATCGGCGGGGCCTATGATGCAAGGCTGGAGCGGCCCGCACGCCATCCAGCCGGACTCGGTAGGTTCGGATCGGGCGGTCGATGTTCTTGACCCGCTGCTCGCCCGCAAACTCGATCGGGAGGTTGAGCTTGCCCTGGAGCTGGTCGTAGGCCGGGCCGGAGATCAGCACGCCACCGGGTTCGCAGATCTGTTCCAGACGGGCGGCGATGTTGACCCCATCGCCAAGAAGATCCTCTCCCTCAACCACCACGTCGCCCAGATTGACGCCCATGCGAAAGACGATCCGGCGCTCGGGTGGCCGGCTGACTTGGGATGCGGCCACGCGCTTCTGCACCGCAACCGCACAGGCAACCGCATCGACGACCGAGCCGAACTCGGCAATGGCGCCGTCGCCCATCAGCTTGACGATCCGGCCATGGTATTCCGCCAGAAGGGGACCAATGACCTCGCAGCGGAGCGTCTTCAGGGCCGCCAGGGTGCCGGCCTCGTCCTGCTCGACAAGCCGGGAATAGCCCACGACATCCGCCGCCAGGATTGCAACCAGCCGCCGCTCAACCCATGCTGTGGCCATGGCCGTCTCCCTGAGGAGATCTGCCGACTGGAGCCGGGGCCAAATCAGCCCGGTCTCTCCGTCTACTGCCCAACGCTGCTACACTGCCCGATCATGATACCACCCGGACAATCGGGTGGCGACGCTTAGGCAGGCCATTATTGGGCCGGCTCCTGATGCTGCAAGGCCCAGTGCCAAGGGCTGCATCGGCGCAACCCAGAAAGCAGAGCGGACGACATGAAGGTCCGCTCACGCTACTGATACGGAAATCCCGCTAAGGTCAGCGTCGTGCCAAGAGGAGCCCTTCCGGGTTCATGGTATCCCACACGCCCAATCCTCGACTGCCTACAGGCAGAGTTTCGCTGAGGGCAGTTCATAGAGCTGAACTGGACCAACAGGAGCGTCTCGGTATCGAACCGAGGCGCCTCAGTCGGGAAGGACAAGGAACCCCTTAGCTCTAGCCGCTTATCGCTGGATGGTTTGGAGCCAAGTCAAAGCCCTGTGTGGTGCCGGTCACAGAAGCATGGGCTGTTTCAAGCAATCCTAGGATCAACCGCAGGAGGTCATCATGAGGCGATCCTCGAAGCGCCAAGCCAGACGCTGGGTCATCCAAGAGCTGACACGCTGCCTGGAGCAGCGCAGCGAGTCTCTCCCTCCAGTTAAGCCGGCTTCGGATTGATGTTACACTCAAAGGCACGGGCTC
Source organism: Microvirga sp. GN3 (assembly GCF_055792825.1). Lineage (NCBI taxonomy): Bacteria > Pseudomonadati > Pseudomonadota > Alphaproteobacteria > Hyphomicrobiales > Methylobacteriaceae > Microvirga > Microvirga sp. GN3. The sequence continues at coordinate 3,774 of NZ_JBVVAK010000219.1, read as the reverse complement.
TATCCCGCGTAACGAATGACGAAATCGAGGCGAAGACGAAGGCCCTCTGGGCCGACGACGGCCTCGAGCCGGACCAGAACGTGACGCACGCATACGGCGACGACTTCACCGCCCAGGAGTGGGAGTGCCAGTGGGCGTTAAACACGGCGATCCCCGTCCAGCCGGTGGTCAGCCCGATGTGGAGGCTGTACCGGGCCCGCGCGGTCGTCGAGCTGGAGCGCCTGCGGAAGGTGGTCAAGTCCAGCGATACCATCGTCCGGTTCAGGAGGCGCAATGGTTAGCTCGGTCGGCCTGGACTTCGTGCCGGCTGCAGCATTCAGCCGGTCTGGGACCCGGTTGCAGCGCTCTCCACCGACCCGGCCGTGTGCGAGAGAGCGCACCGTGTTCCAACAGGGCTGTAGACTCAACAAACCGGAGGACATGTAATTGAGCCATGACACGCTTTCGACCCTCCAATCACGCCGCCGACTGCCTGGTCGGTGGCAAAGCTCCTGTGTGCCGATTCCAGGTGCGGCAGCGGTCATCCCTCTTCTCATCACGATAGCACCGGCCAAAGCCCAGCCGCGTGACGGGCAACAGGTTGCCTTCGATGGCTTTGTTGCCTCGAGTGTGTACGAGGCCTTTCTGGCTCAATCACGCACCGGCCTGCTGGTTCGGCTTCAAGGCTCTCTCGAGCCTCGCTCGGGCGGGACAATGGTCGTGTCTTTGCTCGTTGCGCCACCATCAGCCACGGCCCAGCCACCTGACGCGCAACAGGTCGCGTTGGACGATTTTGCCGCGGCAACTCTGCTGATCACCAAATGCTTCTCCTGGCATCTTGATCTGAACGAAGCCGAAAAGCGGTTTTCAGAGCTCAATCTCCAACCGCGGCAATGGCGCGCCGGTGGACGACACTTCTCTTTCTTCAGGGAGCGTCTGTCCTACTACTCAACCCTTGTCTCCAAGATGTCCGCAATCCAGGCCTGTGAGGCGGCAGAAGGGGCGTTTGGGCCGAGTGGTCACATCAGGAAAGGATGGATGAGTCCGCAATAGAAGGCCCCTGTGCGCCGCAACAGCGAATAAGTGTGCGTCTGGCCAGGATGATAAGCGATCCTAACCTCCATGTGACTGAACGAGTTTGAAGAGGACCGCATGTCGGTCGCGACCTCCCATGAGGAGGCTGCATTTGCCGTGCAGACGGCCGCCTCCATGGCCGAGGCATGGGTTTGACTGGAGGCCAAACAGCCGGCGGGACCATCGTCGACTTCATGTTCAACGACGATCCCGCTACAGAGTCTGCAGAGGTGCTTAACAGCCGCGCCATCCCTTTCGTCAGCTATTCTGGCGAACCTCAGCGCCAGAGCATGTCCTCTGAGCTTCACGCAGTGTCATGGCTTGAGGGGCCCACGAAACACGTCGACTTACTGAAGGCTGCGCGGAAGACACTCATGCCCGTGTCAGGGTAGGAGTTATCCGCTCGTACTCTGCATTCTTGATGCTCATTCAATGTCGGCTTGGGGTCAACCATTCACCTTCCGGACTCTCAACGAACGTCGGCTCCTAAGCGCCAATGCGGACCAAGCTCTTTGGTCCTGGGTGTGCCAATAGGGATCATTAGGAGAGTGTGCGTGCCGAACCACCCAACTCAGCGCAACCCGAACGACCACATTGCCGTTCTTTGGAAGTGCTTCGTCTGAGCTGCCATACGAGCGAGGCAAATGAAGCCTTACTTCACGGGCACCCATATCTCCAAGCCGCCTGCGCCGGTCCATGGGTTGAATCTCTCATCGTACCTCTCGAGCAGGTCGGGCATGTCTCCGGCCGTCAGTCCGGCGGCGGGCAGCGCTTGGGCGAACACGGCATGAATCGTGCTTGCAATGGCAGTGACGTGGCCCTCATGCGGAAACACAGCCCAGCGCTGAGCTGGAAGCCGCATCGCGGTAAACCTGCTGTCGAGATCAGCAAGGTCAGAGACCTCGACGCCTGCAAGGTAGAAGTAGGTGCCGCCGCCGGCCGTACCGGCGACCAGACCGTAGGCGGCTTGGCCCTTTTGACTCGGGATTTCACCGAGATAGGGCTGGAGGTCCTGCCAGAGCGCCGGGATGCCGGCAAAATCGTCGTCAGCGAAGCCGCGCCCGATGCCGGCGATGAGCAATGGTCCGAGCGAGACAAGACGCGGCGGCGGCAGATGCACGGGAACCACCGGATCCTCCCGCAGCGGCGCCACCAGCCCAAGGCCCTCCACATGGCCCCGCGCCCGGAGCGCGGCCGGGCTGAGGCCGAACTGGTCCCGGAAGGCGCGGGAAAAGGCTTCGTGCGAGCCGTAGCCGGCCTGGAATGCGACGGCCAAGATGTCGGGAGCGCCGTCGGCCAGGGTGCGGGCCGCCTCCGTCAGACGTCGCCCGCGCACATAGGCCGTCACCGTTGTGCCCGTGGCGCAGGAAAAAAGCCGCGACACCTGGAAGCGCGAGAGGCCGCAGACCCGCGCCAGATCGTCGAGCGTGATTTCGTGCGAAAAGTGGCTCTCGATGAACCAGATCGCTTTCTCGACCGGCGTCTGCATGCCCGACATGAGCCGCGGCCACCTCAGCCCTCGAACACCTTCTCCTCCCGGCGGCGCAATGCATTGAAGACGGTCTCAGGCATGCGCAGCCGCGGATCCTCCGCAAAGCGTCGTCTCACCGCATCGAAATTCCCATCCGGGTCAGCCGTTAGCAAGGCGACCTCATCGAAGAACTCGAGTTCCTCGTCGGAAAGTGTGGCATCGGGCGCTGGCTGTGCGCCCCATACGTCCCAGGGCAGGGTTTCGCAGCCGTTGAGGGTGGCGAGATCACGGATCAGGCAACCAGCGATGAACCAGAGGCCGCGCAATTGAGAGAACTCGATGCCGAACAGGTCTGGATCCAATTCACCGCAGCGGCATCGGCGCCAGGCGTCGGGCGCCGTCAGGAACTGGTCACGCGGGACATCGAGGATATCGTGGCCGATGGCGAGATTGCGGATCCAGACATCATCGAACTGGCTATCCAGCAACGCCCAACGGCCGTCCTCCGCCCTCCAGTATTCGCAGACCCAATGATCCTCGAACTTCCCCGGATTGAAGTAAGCGCCGAAGCCGCCCCTGCCCCTGGCGGGCACCCCGTGATGACGAAAGATCGCGAGGGACAGCAGCATGAAATGGCGACAGATGCCGACGAGGCGCTTTTCGGGCGGTCGGCCGACATGGAGTGGGCGGTCGTCGAACGCCAGCAACACATCGAGGATCTTCTCCATGGGCCGAATATGGCTCTCGGCCCGGCGCGCCTCGGGCAGCGCATAGTCGTAGAAGGGTTCTGCGACGTGTTCATAGATCAACAAGCCTTGCACCGTGCGAGCAACACCCACCGGATCGGCCGGCAGGTCATCGAAGAGCGCGGCATGGCGCCCGGGCGTGCTGAAGGGCGAGTGGTCGGCATAAGTGTCGAGCACAGCCTGGGATACCCTCACATGATGCTTGAGACGCGCAGGAAGGACAATGGCGTTCATGTCAGCCTCCGAAGGTTCAACTGCCTGTTCGCCCCTTCTTGCCTCGAGATTTGGTCGTTCGCTTGATCCTGTTTGCAGGGGCGGAGCTTCGCGGTCTTCCACCTCGCATGAACAGCCATCGCTAACAGGCAGATATGCTTGTCTATAATCGGGCGGAGAATTCTCACCAGCCAACGCGGCGAAGAGAGTGCATCATGAAGCGCTTCAAGTCTGCCGGGCAGGCGCAGCGTTTTCTCTTGGCTCATGATCAGGTCGCGAACCTCTTCCGCC
>NZ_JBVVAK010000218.1:0-10667 GCF_055792825.1 Microvirga sp. GN3 | reverse complement strand
CCGACGCTTCGCCGACATCCTCACGGTTGCCTGCGCACGGCTTGGGGCCGATATGGGTTGCTAGCCCTTCATCGTGGGGGACTTTCACCTCCTACTCCTTGCCGGTCTCCCGGCGCACTGACGTTTCCATCCCGATGCGAATAATCTGGTCCACGGACGGTCTCCTGTGTTTGAGATCTGCAATGACCTCATTCTGGCACAGCGATGCCGTAATAAGGGGGCCGTCCACCCCAACATTTTCGGCTGACGGCTCGCTTGCGGCGATTGAACTGCTCCAGCAACTCGGAGGAGTAGCGAATAACCCAGCGATGCACCGTCGCATGGTCAACGGAGATGCCGCGCTCGGCCATCATCTCCTCAAGATTCCGCAGACTCAAATTGTAAGCCAAATACCACCGAATGCAGAGCAGGATCACGGATTTATCGAATTGCCTGCCCTTGAACACTGCGTCCCCCCTCACTGTGGCCTTGACGCTGTAGCGGAAACTCTGAAACAAAAAGTTTGCGACACATCCCCATACAATGGTCTATCATCTTCATGATAGACGAATGATCACGGATTTGGTCTGCGTGTAATGTGACAATGCTTCGACGCCCTGTTCGCGACCGTACCCGCTAAACTTGAAGCCACCACACGGCGTCTGGACGAAGCCGCCACTATACTCGTTGACTAGGATACGCCCAGCCTCCAGACGTGCGGCGACTCGGTGCGCGCGCCCAAGGTCCCGCGTCCAGATTCCTGCGGCCAATCCTAAGTCAGAATCGTTTGCAATGCGGACTGCGTCGGCCTCATCCTTAAATCGGATGACACTCAATATGGGACCAAAGATCTCCTCCCGCGCGATTTCCATGTCATTGCTGACTCCAGTGTAGACGGTGGGTTCAATATAATGACCCTGCAGATCTGCGGCAGTGGCTACTTTGCCTCCAATGGCCGCTACCAATCCATCCCGCTCCGCGATCCGGAAGAAGCTCTTTATCTTGTCAAACTGCGCCTGCGTAGTAATCGGGCCATTGGTCGCGTCGAAATCTGCTCCCAGACGAATTTTGGATACATTCTCGATCAGCCTCTCAACGAAAATGTCATGGATACTCTCCTGCACGAGCAATCTTGCTCCCGCCGCGCACCATTGTCCGCTATTCCAGGTAAATGCAGTCGTAGATCCCTTTGCGGCAGCATCAAGATCTGCGTCTTCGAACACGATGTTCGCACTCTTGCCTCCGAGCTCTAATGTAATGGGCAAAACCCGTTCTGCCGCGATGCGGCCCAGTTCCTGACCGGCTTTGAGGCCACCCGTGAAGGAGATCTTCCTCACGTCGCGGTGGCTCGCGAGCGCAGGCCCCAGTACACTGCCTTTGCCCACCACAACGTTCAGAACTCCTGGCGGGAGCCCACTCTCCACGGCAAACTTTGCGAAGACCGCAAGCGAGCCTGACGTATGTTCCGAGGGCTTCGCCACAACGGTGTTACCTGTCGCGAGCGCAGGAGCGATCGCTCGTGCCGCCTGGTGCAGCGGCGCATTCCACGGCAGGATCACCCCGATGACGCCGAAAGGATCGCGCCGGGTATAGACATGATAGTTGGGGCCCATGTTGATAACTTCGCCGTCCATAACGTTGACGATCCCGCCATAGAACTCGAAGTACTGCGCAGTGAGGTCCAGGAGTTGGGCCATCTCGCGCCCTGGCTTTCCCGTCTCGATACGCTCGATCTCAACGATGTACTGACCTTCCTGGCGCAGCTTCCTGGCAATATCGACCAGGATCCTGCCGCGGTCAGCCGGTCGCATATCGCCCCATCCCGGGAGAGCGGCTGAGGCGGACTGGACTGCGATTTCGACATCCTTCGGACCTCCGTTCGCCACCTCTTTTATCTTTTTGAGTGTCCGCGGGTCGACCTTGTCTACGAAGTTACCTTCTGCTGGATCGACATCGCTCCCATCAATGAAATTTACGACACGCTCAAACATTGTTTCCTCCTCAGATTGCGTTGATTAGCCTGCAGCGACGGCGCGGCGCTCCTCGTCTTGTTTTAAATCGCAATGGACGAGCACACGGATCTCGTCCTCGCTAAACCCGAATTCGCTAAGAATCGTCTTCGAGTGCTCGCCGATAGCCGGCGCATGTGAATGATCAACTCTGTTCACCTGGAAGCTATTGATTGGAAAGCCGGGCATGCGAACTGTCCCAAGCTCAGGGTGCGCGACTGAGGCGATCATGCCATTTGCCTGCAGTTGAGGATGCTGAAGCAGATCGTCATAGTTCGCGACGGGCGCGCATAGGATGTCTGCGGCCGTGAGAACTGCGAGCCAATCGCCCCGTGTCCTCGTCTTAAACTGGGCAGCCAGCAGGTCACGCATGGCATCACGGTTTGCGACACGTTTCGATGAGGTCGAGAAGCGGTGATCGGCGGTCAACTCCGGCAGCTCAAGTACCTCGCAAAGGCGCTCCCATCTGCCGCCGTTGTAAGCGGCGACCATCAGCCAGCCGTCCGCAGCCTCGAAAGCTTCGTTAGGGGCGGAATACGGGGCTGCGCTACCAATTCGCTCCGGACGGATTCCGTCCGCAAGATAGTTTGTGAGCGAGACCTGCTGCAGGGCAATTGACGAGTTGAACAGGTTGACATCCAAGTGAGCTCCACGCCCGCTGGACTCTGTTTTGCGAAGCTGCGCAAGGATGCCCATCGCGGCGACATATCCGGTGAAGACATCGACAACAGGAGCTTGGACCTTGGAGGGTTCGCAACCCTCCGTTCCTATAATGCTCATTAGCCCGCTGTCTGCCTGAAGGATGCCGTCCACACCAGCTCTATCGGAGTAGGGGCCATTTTGACCGTAAGCGGAGATCGAACAGTACACGAGGCGATGATTGGCCCTTGAAAGCTCATTGTACCCTAGGCCTAGCCGCTCCATCACTCCTGGCCTCATGCTCTCGACGAGAACATCGGCCTTGGCTGCCAGGCGGCGGGCTGCATCGACACCCGCGGGAGATTTGAGATCCAGGCTCAGGCCAAGTTTGTTCCGGTTAAAGCCGTGGTAGAGTGCGCTATCCTCGCCAATCCAAGCGGGACCGAGCTTTCGTCCAAGCTCTCCGTCGGGAGGTTCCACCTTGAGCACCCGAGCACCCATATCGGCGAGCAGCATGGTACAGGTTGGCCCAGCCCCGACATGGGTGAAATCCAGGACTGCCAAGTTTTGAAGGGCATCTTGTAGCATCACGGCACCGTTCACTGTTCGCTCATCGCTTTTCCAATCCGCGGCGCACTATCACCGGCTGATTGTCACCCCTGTGGCCTCCTCGAGCTCCTTCACAACCACGGACATATCGTCGGCTACCCCACCATGGGCGTGCGCCAGTTCATAGAATTGCTTGGCGAGGGCAGAAACCATAAGGGGGGCACCGGCTGCGTCGGCCTCGTTGATGCAGAGCCGGAGGTCCTTGAGCATGAGTTCGAGGCGGAACCCAAAGTCGAACTTGCGATCGATGATGCGCGTTCCAAGAAGGTCTTCCGTGACGAAGCTTCGTGCAGTGCTGACATTTAGCATCTGGAGTATCGTTTCGGCTGAAAGGCCGAATTTCACGCCAAAGAGGATCGCCTCCGCCGCAACGATGAGGTTGGCGCCGACGATCATGTTGTTGATCAGCTTCAGGACTTGACCCTGCCCGACGTCGTCACCGACATGAACGACGTTTCGCCCAAAGCTCTTGAACGCGGGAGTCAGCTGCTCAAACGCCCATTTTGCCCCGGAAACCATGACCGACAATGTTCCGGCGTCGGCTCCAGCCACTCCGCCAGCCAGCGGTCCGTCCAACGCCGTGATCTGCCGTTGCGCGAGGCTCTGCGCAACCTGCTTCGCGACGGTCGGACCGGTTGTTGAATGATCGACATAAATCTTCGCCCGGGATCCGTAGACAATGCCGTCGGGGCCTAAAGCGACCCGCGTGACGGTGTCAGGCGTCGGCAGACATACGAGTACGGCGTCGACCGCGTCTGCGACATCTTTCGGGGATGACAGGACCTTGCCGCCCAGGGCTTGGCACTTCTCAAGTGCCGCAGGATTCGTGTCATAGACATGCACGTTGTGCCCTGACGCGAGCAGGTGGCGAACCATATGAGCGCCCATGGCGCCAAGCCCGATAAAGCCAATTTCTGTTGCTACCGACATGGGCAGGGTTTCCTCCACTGTTATTGCCGGTAACGCAGCCTCGTTTCCCCGCCGGCTACAAGCGAGTTTTCTGCAGGGGTTGTTGACTTTTGCTCAACTATCGGCATGGCAACGCTTGTTGACATTTTGTCAACGGAACCGTTTGCAAAAGTCGCTCTCGCGGCTTCGCCCTTTCTGAGATCGTTTCGTTTGGTTGACTGGGAACCGGCCAGAACTGAACCCAGGGAGGAATTAGCAATGTCAGAACTACTGGGCGATACGCCTGCTATTCAAACTCATGCGGCACCCGTTGACGGACGAGTGCAATCACTAACGCGTGCTCAGAGAAAAGCCGTCGTCGCAGCTACTCTGGGTACGATTGTCGAGTATACAGACTGGGTAATTTACGCGACCTTCGCCTCGATCCTGGCAAAGGAATACTTCCCTGCAGGTGACAGTTTGACGGCGTTGCTCTCGGTCTTTGCCGTCTTCGCCGTTGGATTTGTGATGCGTCCTGTAGGTGGGGCTGTGCTGGGCGCTTTTGCCGATCGCTATGGTCGAAAGGCAGGCCTCACACTTTCGATCCTCCTTATGTCGGTTGCATCACTCGTCATCGGTATTTGCCCAGGATATGCAAGCATTGGGATAGCCGCCCCGATCATTCTTGTGCTCTCGCGGCTTGTACAGGGCTTCTCGGCCGGTGGAGAGTTCGGATCTGCATCGGCATTCTTGGTGGAGTCGGCGCCGGCCGAGCGGAGGGCATTCGCCGGATCCTGGCAGTGGTTCGCAATCAATGCCGGAACTCTGGTGTCGTTCATCCTAGGATACGTGCTTGCGGTTGTAGGGAGCGAGTCAGGGCTCGCTACATGGGGCTGGCGTGTTGCGTTCGTCGTCGCTGCATTCCTTGGTCTGATTACCCTGTGGATCCGGCTCTCAGTCGGCGAAACCGAAGTCTTCAAGAAGAGGGTCGCAGCGGAGGGGATTCCGAAGAGTCCATTGAAGGACGTTCTTCTTCGGCATCGGCGCGATGCCCTGCGGGTGATCGGCATCGCCATGGCCGGAAATCTGCTGAACTATGTATGGATGGTAAACTACCCGTCCCACATCAATATCGTCACTGGGATGTCCCGCTCAGATACGCTGTTGATCGGAGTCATTTCCGTAGGGTTGTCGCTGCTTGTGATCCCGTTCGTCGGCAAACTTGCGGACCGGATTGGCAGAAAGCCTGTTCTCGTCACATTCGCACTGTTGTCGGCAGTTTGGGCCTGGCCCAGCTTCGGTTTGTTGTATGAAGGCATGACCTTCGCTGAAGCCCTGCTGATGATGACTGTCGGAATGCTGGTTATGACGGGCTTCGCGGGAGCTGCCGCGGTGTTCATGGTTGAGCAACTCCCCGCGAAGGTGCGTGTGACCGGCGTGGCACTGCCCTACGCCTTGTCCGTCACATTGTTTGGCGGCACTGCGCCGTACATCATAACGGCAATGAACGGGTGGGGTTATGGAGGTTTCACGTGGATCTACTTGGGAGCAATCTGCCTGATCGCGGCGAAAGTCTACGCGACGCTGCCCGAGACCAAAGGCACAGCACTCCGCTAAGGACCCTTGCTCGTCTTGCCAGGAGCGGCCCCCGCGTACCGAGCGGGGGCATATTAGCCTTCCACGCCAAGCATTAGATCAGGGCTTGATACGATAGCTTCCGTTCTTTCTGCTTGCTCCAGCAGCCACACTCTGAACCGCCTAAAAGCGGGGTTACGCAGGCGATTGCGGGGATAAATGAAATAGTACGTGTAATCGCCCCGATCGAGGCTCAGGTCAAACAGACGGGTAAGCCTGCCCGCTTTCAGATCGTCGATAAAGAGCGCCATCTGAGCGATCATGACACCTTGGCCTTCAAGAGTGGCTTGATAGGCGAGCGTGGAGCTCGCGTACTTGAAGCCGGAGTAGGGATCTACCCCCCTGCAACCCGCGGCTTCGAGCCAAAATCGCCAATCGTCAGGCCGCACCAGCGAATGCAACAGGTGAACCTTCGCCAGGTCATCTGCCCTTTGAAGATTATGCCTGTCCTTGAATGCGGGTGTGCAGAGCGGGACCAACTCGTTTTTCAGCACTCGGTCAATCTCCACCCCCGGCCAATTTCCATCTCCCAGCCTGATTGCCCCGTCGACGTTCTCGCGCTCGAAATCGACCGTTTCATTCGAGGTGGTCAGCCGGACCTCGGTCGTCGGATTGGCTTGGTGAAAACTGCTCAACTTGGGGATGAGCCACTTCATCGAGAATGTGGTGTACGCACGCACCCGAAGAATTTCGATTGTCTTCTTGCCCGTTAGTTTTAGGGTTTCTTCGCGAATACCGTCGAAGTGCCGGCTAATGGCGGCGAGATACTGCTCCCCTTCAGACGTGAGAACAATCTCGCGAGGATCGCGCCGAAACAGGCGAACGCCGAGGTAGGTTTCCAGTCTCTGCACCTGACGGCTGACCGCTCCGGGCGTCACCATCAGCTCATCTGCCGCACGCCGAATGCTTTGCAGCCTTCCAGCCGCTTCGAAAGCCCGTAACGGATTGAGTGGCGGCAGCCTATCCATGTCGATGAGATAAACGGACTGTTGCCTTTAAGTCAACAGCCTGGCGCAGCTTTGTCGTGCTGGGAAGAGGTAGCCATGCCGTAAATTGGAGCCGCTGACACCAGCCCCTATCGGGAGGAAATTCAATGGACAGGATCGACGAGATCGCGGGGCGGGTCCGGCCCACAACCCACAACTCGGGCGCAATGCTGGAAGCGTCCCGCGAAAGGACGACAGGAAAAGGGGTTTTCCCACGGGTGCCGGACACGTCTCCGTCTGCTGATCGATATGAACCGATCACCCTTTCGCCGGAGGCCATCCTTTACAGCTTCACCGTGATCCACCCCAATCCCAAAACAGGCCTGACACCTTTCACACTGATCTATGCCGACTTTCCGGAGAGCACACGTGTCTTCGGCAGACTTGCCCTTCGGGATGGAGAACGCCCACGAGTCGGGGCGGTCGTCCGGGTCGTGCGGACCGGCAGCACAGACACCGCCACTGACTATCACTTTGAATTGGTATAGGGGGACAACCATGACCAGCGAAGTCTTCATTGCTGGCGCAGCAATGACAGCGTTCGGTCGACATCACGACCGCTCAATGCAAGATCTGGCTCAGGCTGCGGTCAGTGATGCTCTGAAGGATGCAGACCTGACCAAGCACGACATCGACGCCATCTACGCCTCCAATGTGTATGGCGGCATGGTGCTCGGTCAGGTCATGATGCGCGATCTCGGCATCACGGGACCTGCTCTGTACAACGTAGAGAACGCATGTGCGAGCGGTGCAACCGCAGTTCATCTGGCGTGTCATGCTCTCAAGCTCGGACTCTATGAAACGGTCGTTGTCTTCGGCGTCGAACAACTCACACAGCTTGGAGGTGGAACGATTCCGCTTCAAAGAAACGACTACAAGACCGAGCTGTATGCATCTCAGGGAATGACCCTCCCGACCGTCTACGCAATGCGTGCTACTCGCTACCTCCACGAACGGGGTGAGGCGCCGGAAACATTAGCTCGTGTCGCGGTGAAAAACCGGGCTCACGGGGCACGCAATCCCCTCGCGCAGCAACGTACCGAGGTGACGCTTGAAGACGTCCTCCATTCCCGACCGGTGGCGGAACCGCTAACGCTGCTTCAATGCTGCCCCTCCGCTGTCGATGGGGCCGCGGCCGTCATCCTGACAACGAAGCGTCCGACAATGCATCCAGCAGCGGTAAGGATCCTCGCATCCGCAGTTCAATCCGGCCATCAGGAAGTCGGGTGTGAGGACACACTCGACGCCGAGATTACAGCCCGCACGGCCAGAATTGCATACGAGCAATCGGGCGTAGACCCGAGAGACGTCGGGATGGTCGAACTGCATGACGCGTTCACAATCGCAGAACTCCTGTACTACGAGGCTCTTCAACTGGCGCGTCCAGGTGAGGGAGCGGCTCTGCTCAGGAGCGGAGATACTGCCCTCGGTGGTCGAGTGCCTGTCAATCCAAGTGGTGGGTTGCTCGCAAAAGGTCATCCTCTGGGCGCGACCGGAGTGGCGCAAATGGTCGAGGTGACATGGCAGCTTCAGAGCCGTGCACCTGGGCGGCAGATCGAAAATGCCAAGATCGGCCTGACGCAGTGTACCGGAGGAGGTATCGCCGGCGTCGATCATGCCGCGTCCGCCGTACACATTCTGGGAGTCTGACATGAGCCCGAGAGATATCGCAGTAGTAACTGGCGGTGCCAGGGGAATCGGACTAGGAATCGCCGAGTCTCTGCTCAACGCCGAGAAGGATGTTGCACTGATCGACTTCGACAAAGCCGCACTATTCGCTGCAGTTGATAGACTTCGTGCCACGTTTCCCCGCGCAAGGGTGCTAGGAATTCAGACCGATGTAACGAAATGGGATCAGGTCGAGAGTGGCATTGCCCGCGTCAAGGAGGAGCTGGGACGCATCGATATTCTGATCAACAATGCAGGAATTGTACGGGACCGCCGCCTCATCAAAATGGACGAAGACGATTGGGACAGCGTGATTGCGACCAATCTCAAATCCCAGTTTTTGACCTGCAAGGCAACTGTGCCACTGATGATCGAGCAGGGATACGGACGGATCGTCAATATCTCATCGCGGGCATGGCTTGGAGGCTTCGGGCAGTCGAACTATTCAGCCGCCAAAGGGGGAGTGGTCAGTTTGACCAGGAGTCTTGCCATTGAGCTGGCGTCGCAGGGTATCACCGTCAATGCAGTTGCGCCCGGTATCGTCGAGACGCCCCTGTTCCACACGTTCTCCGAGGATGTACAGGAACGACTGAAGAAGAGCGTTCCCATGCAGCGCATAGGCACCCCCGAAGACATTGCCCAAGCCGTCATGTTCTTCGTTGACCGAATGAGCAGCTACATCACGGGGCAGCTTCTATACGTGTGCGGTGGCCGCTCACTGTCGAGCCCTAGCGTTTAAGGTAACGTGCAATGACCATTACACGTGTCACCGAAGATTCCGTGGCGACGATCCGGATCGACCGGCCTGAGAAGCTCAACGCGCTCGATGCCGAGCACCTTACCGAGTTGCGAGGCCAATTGGCTACCGCCGCAGCTGACCCGACGGTCCGTGTCATCATTCTCAGTGGAGGTGACGGGCGGGCGTTCTGCGTCGGCGCCGATCTCACGGCAGGCCGAACCGACGAAGTAGGGCCCGCTGAAGCGATTGGTTTGCCGCTTGAGGAGTCAGGCCAGAGAGGCCTCTATATACGCTTGTTCAATCTTCAGACACTGCAAATCCGCAAGCCTCTTATTGCTTCGGTGAACGGATTATGCCTCGGCGGCGGTTTGGAGCTTGCGCTTCAGTGTGACTTCATCATTGCCTCGGAGACCGCAAGCTTCGGCCTTCCTGAAGTTGCTGTATCCAGTCTTCCAGGTGGCGGAGGGGTACCGAACCTGCTCAAAGCTATCCCGAGAGGAGTTGCAATGCGGATGCTCCTGACAGGTGACCGCATCGACGCACACCGCGCGCTGGCGCTTGGCTTGGTTACAGAAGTATGCCCGCCGGCAGAATTGTCATTCCGGACCACCCAGGTCGCAGGCAGAATCGCTGAAAACGGGCCACTTGCGGTTCAGTTGGTCAAAATGCTTGCAGTCAACTCCGATAACGCAAGTACGGCACAGGCCTTTCAGATGACCGAGCTTGCATGGGGCCTCCTGCGCGATACAGCCGATCGCCATGAGGGGAGAATGGCCTTTGCGGAAAAGCGCAAGCCCCTGTTCGTCGGGCGCTGAGATCGACCTGCCGGGCGCTTCGGGCGACTTGGCTCGCGTCGACCATTCCAAGACTTACCTTACCGAAGACGGCACCAACACTAACCTGGTCGAGAGCATCTTCAGCCGCGTTCAACGGGCCTACGTCGGCATTCATCACCGCTTCTGGACTCGGTGCGTCGACTGGTATGCAACCGACCTCGCGGTATCTCTGCGGATACTGGCAGGGAAACAAGCCGCCGGAGCTGATCTGGGACGAGAACTCCGCGACCTGTCATAAGGGGAGGAAGCTAGGCTCAATCCGCAGGAACGAAGGTAGGGTTCCACACGATCTCCCAGACATGGCCGTCGGGGTCTTGGAAATAGCCCGCATAGCCGCCCCAAAACGTGTCCTGGGCTGGCTTGAGAACCTTGGCTCCAGCCTTGTAGGCCTGCTCCATGACCTGGTCCACCTCGTCCTTGCGGGTCACGTTGTGCCCGATCGTGAAACCCGTCGGGGACGGAGCCGTCTTCGGCAGTCCCGTGTCGTGGGCAACATCGTCACGAGCCCACACGGCCAGCTTCACGTGGGATTGAAGGTCGAAGAAGGCGACTGCTCCATGGTCGAACTCCCTGCCGACAATGCCCTCGGTCGGCAATCCAAGACCATCGCGATAAAACGCGACGGCCCGTTCCAGATCATTGACCCCGAGCGTCAACACCGAAATGCGTGGTTCCATTC
>NZ_JBVVAK010000217.1:0-11058 GCF_055792825.1 Microvirga sp. GN3 | reverse complement strand
CAGACGCTGATCGACGCGGCCCACGCGATCTGCCCGTACTCCAAGGCGACGCACGGCAACATCAACGTCGAGACCAATCTGCTCTGACCGGGATCGGCCGGGCCTGCCACCCAGGCAGGCCCGGCTTCCCTTGGACGAGGCGCAGCGGAGACCTGCGCCTCATCGGCACGGCGTGGACCTCGTTTGCTGGTGCAAGCCGATCTGGAGAATGCTCGATGATTAATAGCCGCGCACACCGGCCCCCAGCGTATCGTGAGTTCTCGACCGTGCTCGATCCATCCATCTACGAGCCACTGCCGGATGACTGGATCATCGGCATAACGGACGTTGTCGACTCGACGTTGGCAATCAGCGCGGGACGTTACAAGGACGTCAACTACGCCGGAGCCTCCATCATTGCTGCCTTGGGCAATGCCTGGGGTGCGTTCGACTTCCCGTTTGTGTTCCGCGGCGACGGAGCGGCGTTTGCATTGCCGCCTCAGGGCTTCATGGTCGCGAACTCGGTAATGCGGCAGGTTGCGGGTCTTGCGGCAACCCGTCTCGGTCTGATCCTCCGCGTCGGTTTGCTGTCCGTGAGCGAGATCCGATCCCACGGGCACGACGTGAGAATAGCGCGATACGCGGCCTCGGACGACGCGACCTATGCGATGTTCTCTGGGGGCGGATTGAGATGGGCGGAACGGCAGATCAAGAACGGGCGGTATCTGGTAAAGCCGAGAAAGTACACGGTGCAGCTGGACCTAACCGGTCTGACCTGCGAGTGGACGCCTCTCCGGAGCCAGCACGGCGAGATCCTGTCGCTCCTAGTCGAGCCGCATGATCATACCAACCCAAAGGTCTTCTCTGCGCTTGCCAGGCAGGTGCTTGCGGTCCTCGACGCAGCTCCACGCCAATCTCACCCTGTCCCGGTGGAAATGGCGTTCCAAAAGGGCAAGGAGATGAATCTAGGTTCGGGGAATTGGTCGAGCGTCATCGCAAACTCGGACTATCGCAAATACGACGATGGCTTGCGTCTGACGCTCGACTGCACACGCGAACAAATCGATGCGGCTGAGGCCATCCTCATTGCGGCGAAGGCTCGTGGCGAGATCAACTTCGGGCTGCACCGCCAGTCTCACGCCCTCATGACCTGTCTTGTGCCGTCCGGCAGGCCGGAGTCGCATTTGCATTTCCTCGACGGAATGGGCGGTGGGTACGCCAAGGCCGCCGAGATGATGGAGGCAGGTGAAATCCTAATGGTCGCGGGTGCCGGCGAGAAGACCGCGATGTCCGCCTGAGGCGGTGCCGCAAGCCTCCATCCTGAAGGTTCGGACTTCCACAATAACTGCTGGTGCGCTCGCGCTTCCGTACGGTGGTGCGCTGCCGTTTTTGAGGTGCCAAGTGCACCAACGGGAAACCTAGAATGAACAGTTCAGCAATCCATCATGAGTTCGCTGACGGGCAGGATGAACCTGCCGAACTGTACCAGCCTAGCATCGGCAACTCCAACGTCAGGAGAGAAGCCGCACGCGGCCCGTTGGGCGAGCGCATCCTGATCGTCGAGACCGATGCCGACTTTCAAAGCAGCCTGGCCCTATTGCTCCACGAGGCTGGTTTCGACGTGATGACCGCCACCACAGGGGAACAGGCCTTTCGCCTTCTTCGCGACTGGCGGCGCCCGATCGATTGGCTCTACACCCGGGCCATCCTGCCAGGCCTGATCGACGGCTGGATCCTGGCCGACCAGCATCGCGATAACCATCCCGACCGGCCCGCGATCATCGGTGCGCGCGAGGTTGGGTACTCTGCGCAGGGAGACATCGTCTTGAAGGAACCGACAGCGGCGACCGTACTGGACGCTGCCCGCCACATCACCGTGTCGGCGCACCCCCAAGCCCCGGTCGAACCCGTTAGCGCTGACCCGCAGAGCCTTGCCGCATAGGAAGGCGCCAACTGACACGGATGACCCGGAGATAGGTCATTAAAGCAGGGCGATTTTTAGGAGACGCATATGACATCTAAGCAAGGAGCGGCGCAACGCGCCGCATGCTGGGATGAGAGCTTCCTTTCGTTGGACCTCTATACCGACGAAATTGAGCAACGGATCATCAGGGCCTACATCCAGCTTGTGTTGCGGCCGGACAATGCCGACGGCTCTCGAGCCGTCATGGTGATGCGATTGGGAGCGCTTGAGGTGCGGCTCACCGAGCTTCCACCGGACAGCGTCGCATCTGGCATACCGCCATTCTGGCTGGAGGTCTTCTCCGTTGCAGGCCACGAATCCATCGACAGCTGCGGGTGCTTCGAATTCGATGAGATCGAACTGGCGTCGGCAGTCAACCTCGTGCTGGAGGCGGCGAGGGCACTGCCGTTGCGGCCGAGCGTCCGGCCTGAGCCGACTGAATGAATTAATAAGGGGAGCCGCCATACAATTGTGGCGACGCTGCAGCTCTGGCTCAACACCGTCTTCGCCCTCTCGGATCAGGTCGCCACGCTGGCGCCGGCGACCCTGGTGGCCAAGCGGCGAACATTGGAGCGGCAACTGGCCAGCATCCTCACGGCCGCGAGTTCCTGTGATCTGACCCAGGCCCTCCAGGCCAAGATCGGCCGGGCTCGCGAGCAACTCCTGACTTTCCTCGACTATCCGGGGCAGGTCGCGGCGACCAACAACGCCTGTGAGCGGGCGCTTCGGCCTGCCGTGGTGCAGCGCAAGGTCACCAACGGCTACCGGGCCATGTGGGCGGCCGAAGGCGAAGCGGCCGTGCGCACCGTCGTCGATACGGCTCGGCTCACGCCAAGTGTCACCGTCTTCGGCACCATTCTCGCTACCGTCAGCGCCTGAAACCAGCCTCAGCAACGGCGTGGGTAATTACGCTTTCGAAAGTTTCTGTTCACAGTTCGAAGGCCCGGATGCGTCTTGGGTCGCGCTGTGCTTGTCGCTGCGCAATTCATAGATAGATGGAGTGTTAATCGTGTCCCTTGTGGCGACCAATATCACTCTAAAAATTTCGTCTGCGTGATAGGCGTAGTCACAATGTCCGATAAGTAGGGATTAACGGACATTGCTGCACGCACACGGACCTGTGGCTCTGATCCAGTTTGGATCTCCAACGGCGGTGTACGTGGGCATCTCAATGGTGTCGGCCGTGATCGCGTCCTAGCGGGATTTACACAAGCCCTAGGACGCGCTGTGCTCTCCTATGGTTGGGCGCAGCTGTAATTCGCAGCCTCGTCGATGTTCCCGGTGCCAGAGTACTTCGCCACCTGCGGATACGGGCACAGTGGGCGGGATCGCACGACCTGCGAGCCTGCCATCTGCCGCGCCTGAAGGGAATCCGGGGCTTTGCCGCTCTCGACCCAGTTGATGAGTGGCGTCATGGCGTCGAAGCGGTCGGGGCCGAAGCCACCGCGGCAATGGAACATGCCAGGCACCATGAACAGCCGGTAGAAGTTGCTCGTCCGGTCCTCTCCCATCGTCTGACGGACCCGCTCATAGTAGTTCACACCCATCATCGGGTTCAGGGCAGGGTCGGCCCAGCCGAAGTAGGTGATGAGACGCCCACCGCGCTTCTCGAACTCGGACAAATCCGGGTTAGTGGCATCAAGGATCTCCCGGATCCGGGTGATCGGCTCGACATCCTTGTCGAAGTTGAACTGCTTCCAATCCAGGTTGGGCTGCGAGGCGGGGACATTGGCAAAGTACTTCAGGAAGCTCTCGCCATAGGCCAGCTGACGGCTCTTGGGTCCCTCAGAGACGATCCACTCCTTCCACCCACTCGCGCCGCTGGCATCGGCCGGCTCCGCCCCCGGAAGCTGGCCCTGGAAGATGACCTCACCCTTGCTCTTCACGCCACCATAGATGGTCTGGAGCGTCTCGACCTGGGCTTGGGTGAAGCACTGATCACCGGTCTGGCCTTCGGTGCATTTCGGCAGGTCCTGAGCTGGGTTGAAGGAGCATTGGCGCGGATCGGTCAATAGACCGTCCTTGGCACCGTCTATGGCATCGCACTTGTCCAGCACGGCCTTGGCGATCGCGGGGAGTTGCCGGATTGAGATCGGCGCCTTTGCCAATGCCTGAGCGTTCCACACGCCCCAGAGCTGGGTTCCGGTGAAATCGAGCACAGGGGCGCCGGCGAGAATGCCGTCGAAGTCGCCTGGGTAGCGCTGAGCGGACATGAGCCCCTGACGCCCACCCGTGGAACAGCCGTCCCAGTAGGAGTAGGACGGACTGCGATCATAGTAGGCCTGGATCAGGTCCTTGGCCCTGGTGAGGGTGACGTGGACTCCGCGCGAAGCATAGTCCACGAGCTTGCCGAGGTTATTCTCCGCAAAGCTGCCGAGCGGTTGGGCTCGCGCATCGTGTCCGCTGTTCTGCTGAACCACGGCTAAGCCCTGCCGCAGAGCGGCGTTGCGGGTGTCCTGCCGGCTGGCTTCCGCCAGATTCTCACCCGCATAGCCGCCATTGCCGAACATGTAGAGCCGCCGGTTCCAGACATCCGGCAGGGTGATCTCGAACTGGATCTCCGGCTGGATCACGCCCGTGACCTGACAATGAGCAGGGTGCCGGTCGGTCGCCTCCACAGACCTCGATTTGAGGAAGGACACCTCCGGAAGCACCAAGCGCTCGATGGCCGTGCAGGCCACCTGTGGGGATACCGGCGTAGAGCGAAATGGGGCATCGGACGGTGCCGCGGTGAAGCTGGAGGCGTTCTGTGCGTGAACCGGGATGATGCCGACCCAAATCATAGTGGCCGCCAGAAGCGGGCGTTCGAAGGCGTTCATGCGCGTTTCTCTCCCTTGGCTGCGGCCATCATTGCCGCTTGTCCATATTCAGGAGGAAAGAGGGTAGAGGGCCGCGTATGCTTCTCAATGGATCAAATACGCAATGGATTGGACAAACCGCACATTTGGCTGAGTATCACACCGCCATCCCTCGAAGTGGGGAACTCTGATCATCCAAATGATGTTTCACACCGTCCATAGGCCGATCCAAGTGGAGCCCTGAATAGCGATCTCTTGGCACAGAGCCGAAGCAGGACAAGAGTCCGTAGATGTGGGTGCAGGCGGACCTTCAGCCATTTGCTCCGGTGTTTTTCCCTCTACGTCTCGGCGCAGCCGCTGAAGCATGGATCTCCTTCTCGCCTGATCCCGGCATCATATTTCTGCATTCGGGCAGAGGGGAGCTGTGCGTGGAGAATGAAGGATGCTGGTGGACGCACTTGTTCTACGCAGGCATCTGTTGGGCAGTGCCAAGGCTTAGGGTGACTAAGCCCTGTGCGAACGCGTGCTGTCGAAGCGTCTAGGATGGCCTATGCGTTGGCATAGGAGAGTATCTCCTTTCGGTCGATAGCCGATTGCTCTCTGATCTTAAAAGATGGCTTCCGGAACACATGAGCGACAGTTGCTTCAGGGCACTGGACCCAATGCCACGAGGAGGGCTGGCAGGTGGTTCTCAACGGAGCACGGGTGAACCCAGGCATCGGACGCTGGCCAGTCTCCTTGGCTCGCTGGGCATCGCTCGCCGCACTTTTCATTGTACTCGTCGCGTGCGTCTCCCGGCCCGGATCCTCAATCCAGAAGCTTTCCAGTCGGTCCATCAAGACGGATCTAGATGGCGGTGCCGGCGGAACGATGGCGCTGGTGGTGGCTTGGCCCGCGCTCTGGGACTTCAGCCACTCCCCCCAGTTGACCGACGCCGCGCTGCTATCGGCGAACCAGACCCTCGACGAGCCGGTCATCACAGGCCCCGGCTTGTACCGGCGCGACCCAGTGGCGGCAGCACACGGAGGCCGTCGATGAGCACCGTCTCGTTCCTCAACATCGGCATGCACGGGTACATCAACCCGACGCTCCCGGTCGTGGCAGAGCTCGCCCGGCGTGGCCACACGGTGACCTACCACACCTTTCCCGCGTTCGCGGCCCAGATTGAGGCCGCTGGTGCGAAGGTTCAGCTCTACTCCGGGGGCGACATGCCCTTGCCGGATCCGCCGATCCCCCTTGCGATGCTGGAAGAGCTCGCGCGGACCGCCCTCGGCCTGCTGCCCAGCGTGCTCTCAGACCTCCGTGGCATCCGGCCCGACTTGATCGTGCACGGGGCAGCCTGTCCATGGGGCGCGGTGGCCGCGCGTGAGCTCGGTGTGCCAGCGGCGGCCACGTTCACCACGTTCGCGTTCAACAGGCAGGTGCCCAGCCCCACTGGTGTCTCCCACGAGTTGGTGGCTGCCGCAGCGACCCATCCTCGCATCGGCTGGGGTTACGCCTTCGCACGCTGGGCCCTGCACCGCGACTACGACACCGGCGGACTGCCCCTGACCGACCTGATGAACGTGCGCGAGCCGCTGAACCTGGTCTTTACCTCCAGCGCCTTCCAGCCCGGAGCCGACGCGTTCGACCCGTCGTACCGGTTCGTCGGGGCAAGCGTCGGTTCCCGTCTGGCCGATCCGGAGTTTGACGCCGTCCGGCTTGAGTACCCCGTGCTGTACGCGTCGCTAGGCACGGTATTCGATGGGGGGGCCGCCCTGCTGCACACCTTCGCGACTGCGCTGGCACCGCTGGGCGGCACCGTGGTCGTCTCGACCGGGCACACGGAACCGGCAGACCTGGGTCCGCTACCGGCTAACGTGCTGGCCCGCCGATCCGTGCCGCAGCTCCAGGTGCTGGACCGGGCGGCGCTCTTCGTGACGCACGGCGGCATGAACAGTGTCAATGAGGCGATGCGGGCCGGGGTGCCGACTCTCGTCGTACCGCAGGGCGCGGACCAGCCGCTCGTGGCCCAGCGGGTCGTCGAACTCGGTGCTGGCCTTGCGCTCCGCACGGAGGATGCCACTGCGGAGACGGTGCATGCACTCGCCCGGAGACTGCTGGACGAGCCGCGCTTCCATGAGGCGGCTGCCGCACAGCGTGCCGCACAGCAGCAGGCCGGTGGCGCCGAGCGTGCCGCCGACGAGCTCGAGCGGTACCTCGACGACGCTCGCGGAGGCGCCGCGACCGTTCGAGCACGGGGGCACTGAACCATGTCGACGACCGTCGTTGTCCTGCTGGTCCTCGCCGGACTGTCCGAGAGTGCCGGGCGGGTGCTGCCCCTGGTGGCTCGCAGGCCTAAGCTGTCCGCATGGCCCATGGCCGGGCTGATGGCGACCGGCACCGTCGTCGAGGGCACGGTGATCGCGCTGTGGCCGCTCGCCGCGTGGACCGTCGCCGACCTGGTGCAGCCGGTCGTGGCACCTGACGCGGCCCCGCTGCCCGGCACGACCGGGTTGGCCTGGACACCTGCCCTGGTCGCCCCGCTGCTGCTGGCCGCCGTCCTCGCGTTCCCGCTCCTCGGGCCGTTCCTGCACGTCCTGCTGGTGGCCGGTGTCGGGGTAGGGCTGGCCGGCCCGCTCGCTGCAGCGTTGGGACTGGGCTGGTGGACCGCGGCCGGGTGCATCGCCGTCGCGGGGCTTGGGCTCGCCGCCGCGGTCGGGGTGGTCCGGCGGCTGATCGCGAGGATCATCGCCGGCGCCCGGGAGCAGGAGGTGATCGCATGAGCGAGCTCCTCCTGCTCGTCGTCCTTCTGGCGCTCGGACCGGTTTTGGTCGCCGAGGGCTTGCTCGCCCGCCACGAGCTGATGGTCTACACCATCGGCCGGCGTGGACCGGTCGCCACGCTCCCGCCTAAGGTGCCCTACGCCAGGGGGGCCGATCCAAAGCGACCGCCGGACGCCTACGTGGTCTACCTGGACGGGATCGGCAAGCGCCGCTTCACCGATACGCGCGACGGCGGCCAATTCGTCAAGGCCGTCATCGCCGGAGCACCGGAGTTGCGCGTGCTGGGCCAGGTTCAGCCCTACTCGCCCCTGGCAGCCCCGCTCGTAGGGCGCCCGGTGTGGGACTGGCTCCGGCGGCACGTGGGCATCATGCTGTTCCTGCACAATGTCATGCAGACCTTTGTGGCCGCCGACCACCGGTACCGCCCGCTGTACAACCGGGCAGTTGGCGCCCAGATCGCCGACCAACTCCGGCTCGCAGGCTACGAGCCCGCCAGTGGCATGCCGGTCGTCCTGCTCTGCTACAGCGGCGGCGCCCAGGTGGCCACCGGCGCGGTCGAGGAGCTTTTCACCCAGCTCCGCGCTCCGCTGTGGCTGATCACGCTCGGTGGTTTCCACAACGGCGCCAATGACCTCACGCATGCGCTCCACCTGTATCGGCTCACCAGCGCGAATGACTGGATCGAGCGGGTGGGCATCGGACTGTTCCCCCAGCGCTGGCGCCTGTGGCGGCGCAGCGCCTGGAACCGGGCCCTGGACGCTGGGAAAATCACGGTGCACTCGCTCGACCCGGCAGCCCACATTGGCCCGCAGAGCTACATCAGCCCGACGGCGCGGCTCGCCGATGGGCGCAGTTATCTCGACCGCACCACCGAGACCGTGATCGAGCTCATCCGGCGCGACTGCACGACGAAAATGCTCGGAAGGAGAGAAAGCGATGGATAGAGGTTGAAGCCTTCCTCGACGAGAGCTTGGTTGCGGTCTGGATCAACGAAGGTTCCGTCAGACCGCTCTCCACTTAAGCGAAGCAAATCCATCCTATGCTTTGGCATAGGAGAATATAGCCTTTTGGTCGGTAGCCGGTCGCTTTGCGATATTGAAAGATGACTATTGGAGCATCAAAACGCATGAGCGGCAGTTGCTTCAAGGCACTTGATCCAGCGCCAATTGGAGGACTGGCAGGTGGTTCTTGACCGAGCAAAGAAGAACCATGTCATTGCAGGCTGGTCAGCCTACGCGGTTTGCTGGATCATGGTCGCCACAATCGTGGTTGCGCTGGGCGCGTGTGTCACACGACCTGGGCCCGAGGTTCTGCAGCCCGCAAGAGCGGAGTGGGGCGAGAGCAGCGTCACCATCTTTGTCGCGACCCTGCGAACGCCGGAGCCCGGATCGGGAACTGCATTCAGCAGCGGTCAATCGCAGACACTTCGCTTTGCCCGTTACGTGATCTCGATTCCACCGACCCATCAAGCCGACATGATCGAGTGGCCAAGTGATCCGCCGGGTCCGATGTCAGACTTCGTTACAGTCCACGCGACGCGCCTGTCCGAAGCCGAGTTCCGGTCTGGCATCGCCGGCACGAAAGGCAACGGGCGGCCCATCCGGCTTTTCGTACATGGATATAACAACAGCTTCCAGGAAACGGTTTATCGGCTCGCGCAGATTGCCACTGATGCTCACGACAACCGAGTCGCCGTGCTGTTCGCCTGGCCATCCCAGGGGAAGCCGCTGAGCTATAGCGCCGACAGAGCCGCGGCAGCAGCATCCACGGACGGCCTTGCCCGGACTATGGAAATTCTCGCTGAGGAGCCGAACGCGCGGGTCGTGTTGCTGGCTCACAGCATGGGAGGATGGCTCACAATGGAGACGCTGGCAAAAATGAACCGCGAGCGTCGGCGAGCGGTAATCGAGAGGTTTTCGAATGTCGTGTTGGCTGCTCCGGATATCGACGTCGTCGACATGGTTCGCCAGCTCGAGATCATCGGTCGTCTTCCTCGTCCACTCACCCTGCTGGTGTCGAGCGATGACAGTGCTTTAACCCTGTCTCGCATTATCTCCGGCGGCCGACGTGTCGGCTCGGACGATGTCCACGATCCATGGGTTCAGGCTGCGGCCAAGCGATACGGCGCCCGCGTGATCGACATCTCGGAGCTGACGACGACCGACAGCTTCCGGCATGCACGCTTCACCGCAATGGTGGCGCTCTACTCAAAATTTCAAGCGCAGATCGAAAACCCGCTGGCCAGACGCTACGCTGGACCCGGTGCATTCGTGTTTAGAGCCGCGACCTCGACGCTAGAGCCAGTCGACCGGTAAACGGCCAATCTGATTAGCGAAGTTGAAGGTAGGCCAGGGCAAGATGACGTCATTGCAAGGAACGGAAAACTGCACTGCGGCACCCGCGCCCGGGGTGGACAAGCCTCCCGGGGCGCGGACCACGCTCTATGTCGGTCTTTCCCTGGGTCTGATCGTGCTTACGGCAGGTATCCTGCTCGCCATGGGCAGGACGGCGATCTGCACCTGCCGGACGATTGAGTTCTGGCACGGGACGGTGAACGGTTCTGGTAGTTCCCAGCACCTGACGGACTGGTATACTCCGTCCCATATCATCCACGGCTTCCTGTTCTATGGCGGAACGTGGCTCGTCGGCCTCGTGCGAGGGCGGCCGCTGCCGCTGGGCGTAGCGTTCCTGCTGGCTCTCGGCGTCGAATGCATGTGGGAGATCGCCGAGAACACGAATGCGGTCATCGACCGCTACCGAGCGACAAATATCGCTCTCAACTACTATGGGGACAGTGTCATCAATTCGGTCATGGACATCAGTGCGATGATCGGCGGCTTCTGGCTCGCTCGGATCTGGCCCGTTTGGATGACGGTGGTGGTTGCTCTGCTCATGGAGCTGATCGTCGGATACTGGATCCGGGACAACCTCCTCCTCAACATCATTATGCTGATCTTCCCTGTTGAGGCCATCAACCAATGGCAAGCGGGGAGATGACCCGACCGCTATCAAACCGACCTAGACGTCCTGATGCTCAGAAGCGAGCTGCCGGGCAGGACCAATTGCGTGCTCTCATCTCGGCGACGGCAACAATCAACCCGGACTGATACTTATCGCGCAGAAGTTCGACTACGTTGCTGGCGCTCGTCGCCCCGATCCTCTTAATCAGGAAGCGGTTAAGGCTGTTCTGCCTTGCACGGCATCGCTCAAGTGCTTGCTCTGCAAGCTGCTCCGCCGTCTGATCCGCCCGAAGTCGTCCTTTTACGACGGTCGCGGCGCAGATCTGCCATTGATCGTTCAGAGCTCTCGCCTCCTCATAGACGATCAGGGGGTCGGACTCATCAGCTTGTACGGCGACACCAACAATCAATGCAGCGACCAGACAGCCGACGCACAGTATCCCCCGCCATCTATCGACCCGGGAGTGAAGGTCACGTCCGTCAATGAGTGTAAATTCGGGTGCGGTTTGAGGTGGCCATTGGTCAGCTCGCCTGTGGGGTGATTGCCAGAGCCTGCTGGTTGATCATGGGTGTTGCGAGTTCGGTCATCCCTT
>NZ_JBVVAK010000216.1:0-11074 GCF_055792825.1 Microvirga sp. GN3 | reverse complement strand
CGCCACAGGTGGCCGGCCAGGTGACGGTAGCGGGGCTCGCCCAGACCGATCCGACCGCCGCTTTCGAATGCTCATCGCAACCTCCTCCTTCAGGGTGTTGCGACGACCATTTGAATCCGCCCAAGCTCTTTCGCTCCACCACGACGCTCATCGCAACATCCATCGGCGCCATCGGAATCGTCCTGGTGCTCTATGCCTGGCGCCTGCCGCCCTTCGAGAGCTCCGTCCAGATTACGGACAACGCCTATGTGCGCGGACAGGTGACGCTCGTCAGCCCTCAGCTCGCCGGCTATGTGGCCGAAGTAGCCGTGCAGGATTTCCAGCGCGTGAAGGCCCGGCAGCTTCTGGTGAAGATCGACGACCGCATCTTCACCCAGAAGCTGGAACAGGCGAAGGCGACGCTTGCCGGGCAGCAGGCTGCCCTGGCCAATTCGGAGCAGAAGCGCCGCTCGGACGAAGCGCGTATCGTCTCCAGCGAGGCCCAGGTCGCCAGCACCCGGGCGGCACTCAAGGCAGCGGAAGCGAGCTGGAAGCGGATCGAGCCGCTGCTGGAGCGCGGCGTCACGACCCAGAGCCAAGCCAACCAGGCCCGTGCCGCTCTCGATCAGGCCACCGCGGCACTGCATCAGGCGCAAGCCGCATTGGAGGTGTCACGCCAGGATCTCGCGGCGACGCTCGTGAACCGCCAGTCCCTCGAAGCTGCGGTGCAAGGCGCCGAGGCGGCCGTCAGGCTTGCCGAGATCGACCTGCAGAACACGCGCATCGTGGCGCCGGAGGACGGCCAGCTCGGAGAGGTCGGCGCCCGCGTCGGGCAATATGTGGCCGCCGGCACGCAGCTCCTCGCCCTCGTGCCGGAGCGGATCTGGGTCATCGCGAACTTCAAGGAAACACAGCTTGCCGGCATGGAAGCCGGCCAGTCTGTCACCTTCACCGTCGATGCGCTCCAGCATGCCGAGCTGAAGGGCCATATCGAACGCTTCTCGCCGGCCGCCGGTTCGGAATTCAGCGTGATCAGAACCGACAACGCGACCGGCAATTTCACCAAGGTTGCGCAGCGCGTGCCGGTGCGCATCGCCATCGATCCCGGCCAGGCACTCGCGGAGCGTCTGTCGCCAGGCATGTCGGTGGTGGTGAGCGTGGATACGCAGGCTCGGGGGAGTTGAGGTTTGGGCTCGATTTTAGGATTTACCTCGGGCCTTCATCTTGAGAGATTGGCTTCAGCGAACTCTCCAAGGCTGCTCTATGCTGCGATTGGCGTCGCGTTCTCTCTGCCTTGCTTTGTGGGATAGAGGCTTGGGCATGAGACCCGGCGCTCTCGACGTATGGCACTAGTCGGCCAGTTCGACCGAACAACACCTTGGTATAGATTGATAACCGTCTCGTCTGATCGACAAGCACCCCGGCATCCTGCTTCTATCCACGCCGGTTCGGGAAGAATCGCTTCTGGACGCGAACAACGATTCACCGAATGATCGCCAGAAGACCTTCCCCCTTCTAGGCAAAGCAGGCAGTTAGATCGCTGTAGGGGCCGCTCTAGCTGCCTGCACTTGTTTCCTCTTTGGGCCGCTGACGAAAGCCCTTTCTTTTCGAGCTTGGATTACTTGAACCTATTTTAATGATGGTTCCCTTTGGGTGGGTCGGCGTGAATTGGAAACGAGACGACATCTTTGAATTGGTGTATTACGTGGCTCTGATCGCCACTGCCGTTGGAGCTCTGGCGTGGATAATCCTTGCTCTAAATGAGCTCCCATGATCCCATAAGCTGATCGCGACAAGGATGGGCGCGGGTTACCTCAACAGCTCAGCCTCTGGGCCAGATACTCCTTTACGTACTGGCCGGGAGCGATTTCGATCAGCAGCCAACGCAGATGCTCTTGGTCGTCCTCTTGAGCTTCTCATCTCGAGTGCGCTCGAGGGCTTCAGCCTTCTGCCGAATTGCATCAATCCTGGCGGTAGTCTCCTCATCGCTAAGAGTCTTTGCTGCCGTCGCTCGTGGAGCCGTGTCCTTTGCTGCGGGCGCCTGAGCCTGTGCAGCCTGGGACGCAAATCCGAGAGCTAGGATGGAGACGGCTAAGAGGATGCGCATTGATTGGCTCGCTGGGAGAGTTCTGAGTTTCTCAGGATAGCACGAACAATGCATCCGCAGGGTGTCTATTCCACGGCCAATTGCACCCATAGTGGAGACTACCCCTCCTATCTAACGAGACCGAGCTTCTGGCCTGTACCCTTCCCCACAGACAAGTGTGGGGGATATCTCAATCATGGTTGCTCCATCATCGGAGCGGGCGTAGGTCTTGCGGGATTTAGAGGACACGGAACCAAGAAAAACCCGGCTCGAAAGCCGGGCTTAAGTTTGGAGGTTTAAGTTAATGCCCACCCCCACCGCCGGCCGGAGCCGCGCGCGGCTTTTTGATGAAAGGCAAGGCGCAGACCAAGCCTAGGAACAGCACGGTCAGGAGCAGGAACACGTCGGCGAAGGACATCACCAGGGCCTCGCGCCGGACCATGTTCGCCATGGTCTTGAGTGCTGCCGCGTTCGCGTCCGTGCCGAGCGCCTGGAACTTCATCGTCAAGGCGTTGAGCGTCTCCATCGCCGTGGAGCTGTCCCAGGTGACGCTCTCGCGCAGGCGCTGAAGATGGAGATCAAGGCGGTTGTTCAAGAGCGTGTTGATGACCGCCAAACCAACCGCGCCGCCAAGATTGCGGGTAAGGTTGTAGAGGCCCGACGCATTCTTGATCCGGTCCGGCGGCAGCGTTCCAAGCGCGATGTTGTTGATCGGCACCATGCAGATCATGAGGCCGACGCCGCGGAAGATCTGCGGCACGAACAGCTCCCAGAAGTCCCAATCCTTGGTGAGACCGGTGATCTGCCAAGTGCCGAAGGCGAAGGCGCCGAAACCGATGGCCATCATCAATCTCGGATCCATCTTGCGCGACAGCATTCCCGCGACCGGCGCCATGAGGAACATGGTGGCGCCTGTCACGAACATGGTCTCGCCGATCTGAAGCGACGAGTACCCTCGCACCCGTGCCAGATAGACCGGATAGAGATAGGTCAGGCCATAGAGACCGATGCCCATGACGAAGCTGAAGGCGGAGCCCGCGAGGAAGTTGCGGTCGGCGAAGGCGCGCAGATCCACGATGGGATGCTTTGCCGTGAACACCCGGTAGAAAAATCCGACACCGCCGACGACACAGACGATGGTCAGGATCAGCACCGCCTCATCCTGGAACCAGTCGTTCAGAGGCCCCTCCTCCAGCACGTATTCGAGGCTGCCGAGGAAGGCCGCCATGAGGCCGAGGCCGGCCCAGTCGAACGACTTGAACAGGCTGAGATCCGGCTCGTCGAAATCGACCAGGAGATAGGTCGACACGGTCACGAAGATGCCCGGCACGATGTTGACGAGGAATAGCCAGTGCCACGAGAAAAGATCGGTCAGGTAACCGCCAAGCGTCGGACCGATCGTCGGTGCGAGCGTCGCCACGAGGCCGATGATCGGCGAGATCACGGGTCGCTTCTCCGGCGGGAAAATCGTGAAGGCCGATGCGAAGACCGTCGGGATCATGCCGCCGCCGATGAAGCCCTGCAGCGCACGGTAGACGATCATCTGTTCGATGTTCGTCGCGGTCGCACACATGAAACTCATGAAGGTGAAGCCGCCCGACGCGATCACGAACATCCAGCGCGTCGAGAGCACGCGCGAGAGCGTGCCCGAGAGCGGGATCATGATCACTTCCGCGATCAGGTAGCTCGTCTGCACCCAGGAGATTTCTTCGGACGAGGCGGAGAGGCCGGCTTGGATCTCGGCGAGCGAGGCCGAGACGATCTGGATGTCCAGGATCGCCATGAACATGCCGAAGACCATGCAGAAGAACGCGAAGGTCCGGCGCCGGTCGAGCGGCGCCGGCTTCGCGGCAGGTAGGCCTTGCGGCCTCTGCGAGATGGCAGCCGATGCGGCCATGGTGCCTTACTCTTTGATGCTGGCCGTCTTTGAAGGCTCGGCCGAGGTGCGGGTGTCGACGTCAACCACCACCGACAGGCCTGGACGCAGTAGACCCTGCTGGGCGACCTCGGGGCTCACAGTGACGCGAACGGGCACGCGCTGGACGATCTTGGTGAAGTTGCCGGTGGCATTTTCCGGCGGGAGTAGGCTGAACACAGAGCCGGCAGCAGGCGAAACGCTCTCCACCGTGCCGACGATGTCGGAATCGGGGAAGGCATCGACCTTTACATGCACTTTCTGACCGGGTTTCACGGAGGCGAGCTGCGTCTCCTTGAAATTGGCATCCACATGAACGCTGGTCAGCGGAACGAGAGCCGCCAGACGGGCGCCGGGCTGAACATAGGTGCCGACCTCCATGGCCTTGTTGCCGATGACACCATCGACAGGAGCGCGGATTTCCGTGAAGGAGAGGTCGCGCTGCGCCTTATCAACAGCGGTCTGGTACTCGGCGGCGAGGCGCTCACCCTCGATCTGCTGGGCGGAGAGAACTTCCACATTGGCCTGGGCGGCGGCGAGCGCGGCCTGGGCGCTCTTCACATTGGCGTCGGCGCGGTCGCGGGCGGCCTTGGCGTTCTCGAGTGCGGCCCGGCTGGTATAGTCGGATTTGGCGAGCTGCTGCTGGCGCGCATAATCGCTCTCAGCCCGCTCGGCTTCTGCCTGCGCAGCCGCGATCTGGGCGTCTGCCTGGGCAGCAGAGGCCCGCCCTGCCTCGATCTGGCGACCGATGCGCGCGATGGCACTCTGCTGGGTGGCGAGCTTGTCCTTGGCGGATTGGAGAGCGAGGCGATAATCGCCGTCATCGATCTTGGCGATCAGATCGCCTGCCTTGACGCTCTGGTTGTTCGTGACCGCCACGGAGGAGACGTAGCCGGAGATCTTGGCCGACAGGATCGTGATGTCAGCCTGCACATAAGCGTCGTCGGTCGAAACCATGAAGCGCCCGTCGGTCCACCAGTGGAAGCCCTCGTAGCCGCCAAAGGCAAGAGCTGCAGCCAGAACGGCCAAGATGATCGGCTTCTTGCCGAGGCCCTTCTTCTTGACCTTGGGCGCTGCCGTCTCCGGAGCCATCTGCACCGGCTGGGAGGCTTGACCGGATTGCCCTTCCCGGGCGGTCTCGGAGCCGTTCGTTGCGCCTTGCTCAAACTCGTCCCGGTAAGCCATCTCAAACCTCTTCAAAGCCGACACAAAGCCCTTGAGCCAGAACGGCTTGGGGCTATCGTTCAGCCTTGATCTCTATTGAATGCCTGCCATATATGATTTGACCGAACGGTTCGGTCAATAGCTGAAGAAGGAAATATTAGACACCATGAGCGCCGTCCATGACAGCACCCGGGACCGAAATCCTTCCCCCGCTGCTGACGAGAGCCCCGAGAACGCCAAGCGCCGCCAGATCCTGGAGGGCGCCCGGAAGGTTTTCCTGGCGCAGGGCTTCGACGGCGCGAGCATGGGTGAAATCGCCAAGGTCGCCGGCGTCTCCAAGGGCACGCTCTATGTCTATTTCGACAGTAAGGAGAGCCTGTTCGCGGCCCTGACCACAGAAGAGAAGCAGGGGCTGGCCGAGGTCCTGTTCAAGCTCGATGCGGAGGACCCCGACGTTCGGGGGGCTCTGACAAGGCTCGGGATCAGCTACCTGCGGCGCCTGGGCACGCCCGAACATATCTCATCGATCCGCATGGTGATGGGAGCCGCGGAGAAGTTTCCGCGTCTCGGGCAGGCCTTCTACGAAGCCGGCCCCTGCCAGGGCATTGCCCGTCTCAGCGCCTATTTCGACCGTCAGGTCGAAGCCGGACGGCTATCCATCGAAGATACCGGCGTCGCCGCGCAGCATCTCCTCGATCTTTGCGTCTCCGGCATCCTGCGCCGCATGCTCTTTTCCGTCGGCGAATCGCCGACGGAGGCCGAGATTCAGAAAAACGTGGAGAATGCGCTCCGGGTGTTCTTCGCGGCCTATGGGCCGAAAGACCCGTCTAATGATCCGTCTGCAGGGCCTCGGCTACGCGCGCTTTGAGCACGTCCGGTTGGCGGAGGATCAAGGCGCCGCGGGTGCGCTCAATCAGCCCCTCCTGGGTCAGCATGGTGAATTCCCGTGTGATCTGCTCCCGGCGGCAGCCGATACGGGCCGCCACGATATGGTGGAAGGGCGGAGGCGTGATGACCCGCTCCCCCGACCTGTCCTGCCGTGGCGTCGAGAGGCGCAGCAGTTCCGAATAGAGCCGGTGCCGAAGGTCGAGGACGGTCTGCTCCATGAAACGGGCGTTCAGCTCGCGGATGCGGGAGGCCATGAGGCAGAAAAGCCGCTCGGCAACGGGCTGATGTGAGAAGAGAAGCTCCTTGAAGACGGAAGCCGGCATCACGCAGGCCTCGCCACGGGTGAGCGCCGTCACATTGGCGGAACGCGGCACGCCATCGAGCGCGGCCAGCTCCCCGAACAAGTCACCAGGCTTCATCTCATAGAGGATGACCTCCTTGCCCGAGGCCGTCCGCATGAGGACCCGGACTTCGCCTGAGAGGAGAAAATACACGTCCGTCGAGGGCTCATCGAAGTCGACCAGGACCTCCTCGGGATCGAACCGGCGCCAATTGGCCCGCGACTCGAAACGCTCAAGGTCGATATCCAATCCCTTGAACAGCTTAATCCCGGCGAGCCGCGCCATCGGTCTTCTCCCCCTGAATGCTATCCTTGGCTATAGCATAAATTTTCCATAGCCAGTATGGTCCTATCACCTATCCCTTTCTCAGCCCTCAGCGATTTTGTCACTGGCGATTCAGGCTAGGCTTCACGGGGACCGGACAGCATTCTCGCCTACCCCCTGAGACCTCCAGGGACCTTGCCAGAGCCGCCATCCCACGCCAAAAGGCGGCATGCTTCACGTCAACGACCTGACCTACCGCATCGGCGACCGGCTGATCCTCGACCACGCCTCCTTCAACCTGCCCACCGGCGCGAAGGTGGGGCTCGTCGGGCGCAACGGCGCGGGCAAGACCACCTTGTTCAAGATCATC
This sequence comes from Microvirga sp. GN3, assembly GCF_055792825.1. Classification (NCBI taxonomy): domain Bacteria; kingdom Pseudomonadati; phylum Pseudomonadota; class Alphaproteobacteria; order Hyphomicrobiales; family Methylobacteriaceae; genus Microvirga; species Microvirga sp. GN3. The sequence goes on along the minus strand of NZ_JBVVAK010000216.1, from coordinate 4,067 downwards.
CAGGGGGAGCTTGCCACCGAGAGCGGCAGCGTCACCCTCCCACGCGGCATGAAGATCGGTGCCGTGGCCCAGGAGGCGCCGGGCGGTCCTGAGACCCTGATCGAGGTGGTGCTCGCCGCCGACAAGGAGCGCTCTGCCCTCATGGCCGAGGCCGAGACGGCGGACGGCATCCGACGGGCCGAGATCGAGACGCGCCTCACCGATATCGGCGCCCATTCCGCGCCTGCGCGGGCTGCCGCGATCCTGCACGGCCTCGGCTTCGATGCCGAGGCGCAGAACCGGCCCTGTTCGGATTTCTCGGGCGGCTGGCGCATGCGTGTGGCGCTCGCCGCCGTGCTCTTCACCGAACCGGACCTGCTGCTTCTCGATGAGCCGACCAACTACCTCGACCTTGAGGGCACGCTCTGGCTCTACGATTACCTCGGACGTTACCCGCATACGGTGCTGGTCATCAGCCACGATCGGGAGCTCCTCGACGCCTGCGTCAACCACATCCTCCATCTCGACCGGGGCAAGCTCACGATCTATCGCGGCGGCTACACCTCGTTCGCCAAGCAATATGCGGAAAAGCGCGAGCTGACTGCGAAGATGGCGGCGAAGCAGGAGGCCGAACGCAAGCATCTCCAGGCCTTCGTCGACCGCTTCAAGGCCAAGGCCTCGAAGGCCAGGCAGGCGCAATCCCGCGTCAAGCGGCTCGCCAAGCTGGAGCCCGTCGCCATCATCGTGGAAGACGATGTGCTGCCCTTCAACCTGCCGGGGCCGGAGCGCGCCGCCGCCCCGCCGCTGATCACGGTCGAGAGCGGTGCCGTCGGCTATGGCGAACGGATCGTGCTCGATCGCCTCAACCTGACCATCGCGCCGGACGACCGGATCGCGCTGCTCGGCTCTAACGGCAACGGCAAATCCACCTTCTGCAAGCTCATCGGCGGCAGGCTCGCACCGATGAAGGGCGATATGCGCACGCCCACCCGCATGGATGTCGCCTATTTCGCGCAGCACCAGCTTGACGAGCTGAACCCGAAGGCGACGGCCTACGACCACGTCGCCGAGCGGATGCCGGACATGCCCATCGCCAAGATCCGCGCCCGCACGGCGCAGATCGGCTTTCCGGGCGCGAAGGCGGACACGCCGGTCTCTGCGCTGTCAGGCGGCGAAAAGGCGCGTCTGCTGATGGGATTGGCGGCCTTCAACGGCCCTCACCTTCTCATCCTCGACGAACCGACGAACCACCTCGACATCGACAGCCGCACGGCCCTGATGGAGGCGATCAACGATTACACGGGCGCCGTCATCCTGGTGAGCCACGACCGCTTCCTGATCGAGGCCTGCGCCGACCGGCTCTGGATCGTTGGCAACGGCAGCGTGAAGACCTTCGACGGCGACATGGACGATTACCGACAGCTCGTGCTCTCCGGCGATCTCGATCCGCAGAAGCGCTCCGACAAGCCGCAGGCGCCCACGGCCTCCAAGGTCGACGAACGCCGCGCCGCAGCCGAGCGGCGGGTGGCGCTGGCGCCCCTGCGCAAGAAGCTAGAGGCCATCGAGAGCCGCATGGCGAAGCTCACCGACGTCATCGGCAAGGTCGACGCCGCGCTTGCCGACGGCACCGCCTTCCAGAAGGATCCTGCAAAGGCGACCGAGTTGTCCAAGATGCGCGCCGAGGCGGCCGCGACGCTCGCCTCCGTGGAAGAGGAATGGCTGATGCTGAGCGGCGAGATCGAGGAAGCGAGCGTTTAGCCCCGGCTGCCGTGAACCAAGGATCTCGACCGTTAGAGCGGCGTTCATCCTCGGAGCCATAGATTGGCGTTCTCGAGAAGGAGAACAAAAATGCTTCGCACGGTATTGGCGACAGCGGTGCTTGCCACTGGAGTAATGTTTGGGGCGCTGCCGGAGGCCCAGGCGCAAAGCCTGGTGCCCTGTGCGCGGGAACACGGGTTCTGCCGCGTCCCCTATCCCACTCGCGTCGTCTATGGCATTCCCGGACGGAGCACGGAGGTCTTCGTGCGGGAACGCGGCATTCCCTGCTCAAACCGGGTCTTCGGCGATCCGGCACCGGGCGTGCCCAAGCGCTGCGCCTATGTTGCCCGCCGCTATGACCGGGGCGAAAGGTGGCGCGACGACGGCTACTACCGTGGGCCTCCGCCACGCGGATACGAGCGCGGTTACGACCGTGGTTTCAGGGACTACGACGACGGCTATGACCGGCCTGTCCGACGCTACGACGTCTACTGATGGAAGGCACGGGCCGGCGGCCACCCAGCCGCCAAATTGACGACGCGACCGCGTCACCTCGACCTGTACCACCTCCTGTCTACTCCCCCAGGGCGCCGGGTTACCTACTCGGCGTCCATGCAGAATCGGAACAGGAACGTATTCTCGAAGGAGCCTTATGGGGGAGGCTGACAGATGAGGATCCAGATTTCCGCCTGCACCGATAAAGGGTTTTCGGAGGGCCTGCTGCCGATGGCCTATCTGACCGAGAGTTCGGCGCTGGCCGTCAACGACAATGCGGCCCGCTCTCAGACCAAATCGAAAGTTCGCCTGCATTGGAAGCGCATGGGCTGTCTCGCCCAACATGCCGTTAGGTAAATATGGAGTGCGGGACAGCACATCTGGCCGACCATACGTGAGGTAGCTTTTGCTGCCTTTGATGGAGGCCACGATGAACCAAGTCCTGTCCTATTGCACCGCACGGCTCTTCACGCGGGCACTCGTGCCGCTCGCACCGTTCAAGGCCAGGACGGTCGAACCGGGCAACGACAACGATCCGTTGGCTCCGTTCCCGTGCGTGTGGCGATAAAGAGAACCTCCGATGTCGCGAACCCGGAACGTGCTCGCCCATGATGGCTGTTACTTACCTCCTTTGGTCATTTGAACGGTCGTGGCTTGGACTGCGACATTCCTCTGCCGTTGACTGCGCCGACCCAGCGCCTGATGGAGAGGACTTTGACCGCTGCTCATGATCTTGAAGAGATCGTCGATCTGTTTGCCATCGGCAGGCCGTCGAGCAACGCCGAACTCTTGCCGGTGAAGATCGCGACCCTTCCTCTCAAGAAAGCAGTTACCCTGGTCATTGAGGATTGGTCCGACGACAAGTTCAGGCAGTTGAGCGCTGTCATTCAACGGCGCTCAGGTCCGGCCATCCGCAACCTCGACGACATCAGACGCCTTTATGATCGTGCGGTCACCGTCACCGGGTGCTGTGCCAAGCGGGCTGTCTGATCCATTTCCTGGAAAAAAACTGTCAGTCATGGCGCCTGCGTCTCGCCTGCGCTATACCGACGCCATGCGGTCAGAACCCTTTGCAATCCATCGCCTCGGTTCCGGAGACATCCAGCTTCTGCGCAAGCTGAATGCTTTGTTCGCCGATGTTTTCGGCGATCCTGTTTCCTATGCATCCAAGCCACCGAGCGACGCCTATCTGGAGAACCTGCTCGCGAAAGAACACGTCGTCGTCCTCGTAGCGCTAGCGGACAACGAGGTTCTGGGCGGGCTCGTGGCCTATGAGCTCGAGAAATTCGAGAAGGCGCGGCGCGAGTTCTATATCTACGATCTCGCCGTCAGAGCCGAGTATCGGCGTCGGCGCATCGCGACCACGCTCATCGAACACGTGCGCGAGATTGCCGCGCACCGCGGCGGCTGGGCCGTCTATGTGCAGGCGGATTACGGCGACGATCCGGCCATCGCACTCTACGAAAAGCTCGGCACCCGCGAGGAGGTGCTGCATTTCGATATCGCGGTCACGCCGTCGCCTCGTGGTCCCTCCTAGAGCATCGGACCCAAAAGTGGACCCACTTTTGGGATCCAATCCGATGCTCCACTCTTTGAAGAGCGCATCGTTCTGGGCGGAAAACCGGGTCCACTTTTCGCTGACGCGGCCCTCTGGGTCCGCACGATGCGCTAGGAGCAGCCGCGTAGACGAGCACAATTCACCCCAAATGCTTTAGTCGGCCCTGAATAACCCACAACTTCTTGGGGCAGAAGGATTCTTCGCCCTCGCGAAGCATCGTAAAATGCTGGTTCCTGGGTGCTGACCCGCACAAAGCTGGTGTATTTCATGGGACCCA
>NZ_JBVVAK010000215.1:0-11078 GCF_055792825.1 Microvirga sp. GN3 | reverse complement strand
TTCTTCGCCAGATCCAAGCCAATTGTGCTAACCTCTCCCATGGACGCCTCCCTCAAGTGGTGCAGTTCAACACCTCCACTTTGGCACACCGAGGCCGTTGGGGGGCGTCCACCTCATCAAAACCCATCGAGGCATTGTGTTGCGATCCTGGCGCAGGCAGGGATAGCCCACATGGTTCCATGCCCTTGACGCATGCCGGTATCGGCTTGGCCGTATGGTGCATTGCAGCAACCGCTGGCCACCTCCAGCGTTCATCCTCCTGCGCTCGGACGAAGGCTCCGAGTGGCCCTGCCGCACGACGGATCAACACCAACATACCTTCGGCAGGTTGGAGGCAGACCATGACTTTTCTCGATCCTATCGGCGACCAAGCCCTCTTGGGCTCTCTTGGCAAGCCTCAGAACATGCCTCAACGCACCTTCCGGAGCGCAGGTGCCAAGCCAAAGCGGGTCTCCCTCGCGCTGCAGGGCGGAGGAGCCTTCGGCGCCTTCACTTGGGGGGTGCTCGATCGCCTGCTGGAGGAGGGCGTATGCTTCGATGCGGTGAGTGGCGCCAGTGCGGGCGCCATGAACGCGGTGCTGCTCGCCTCCGGGTTGGCGCAGGGCGGTGCTGACGAAGCACGGGATACCCTTGAGCGGTTCTGGCGCAGGATCAGCGAGGCCGGTCGTCAGAGCCGCTTGATCTCGTCAAATCCCATTCTGTCGCGCGTGACCTCGCAGCTCTCGCCCTACCAGTTCAACCCCTTCGACCTGAACCCCCTGCGCGACATCCTCACCACGGAGGTCGATGTCGAGGCTGTGCGCACCGAGGCTCCTTTCCGGCTGTTGCTTGGAGCAACGCGGGTCCGTGACGGAGCGCTGCGGATCTTTCGCAACAAGGACCTGAGCTACGATGTTGTCCTCGCCTCCGCATGCCTGCCGCAGCTGCATCAGGCGGTGCTGATCGATGACGAGCCGCATTGGGACGGCGGCTATGCGGCCAATCCACCCCTTATGCCGCTCGTGACCGCCACGAGGGTCTCGGAGATATTGGTCGTGCAGATCATTCCGGCAAACCATACCGAACTGCCGACGACCTCACCGGAGATCCACAAGCGACTGAACCAGATCACCTTCAACAGCTCGCTGCAGCGGGATCTGGAGGCCCTTGCGATGATGAGCCAACTCTGTCGAGAGGGAGACATGCAGAACTCGCGGCTCGGGCGCAAGCTGCGACGTCTCAAGCTCCACCACCTGATTGCCGAAGACCATGTTGAGGGTCTCAGCGGGCTCAGCTTCATGAACACCGAGTGGGCGCATTTGCAGCACCTCAGGGATCAAGGGCGAGAAGCTGCGGATGCATGGCTTTCGAGCCAATCCGCGCATGAAATGCGGTACATATCTCCCTCGACTGGATAGTCTGGCGCCCGCCGGAAATCCGGCGGGCCAGGCGGACTCTCAATCCACGTGTGAGGGCGGCCTGTCTTGGCAGAACACGCTAAATTCTCAAGCCCGCGCGGCTTCGCGTAGTGAAGCCCTGCCATTAGAGGTGCGCGCCCCAAGGAAGTTCGGGAGGCTGAACTTGCCCGCGCCGCTGGCGAAGTAGAACAGCAGGCCACCGATGACCGCAACGTTCTTGAAGAACTGCGTCTGCTGAGCCGCCTGGGCTTCTGGCGGGAAGGCCCAGAAGGCATGGCTGATCAGGCTCGCGATGAACGTGAAGCCAATCAGCACTAGCGCGGTGAGGCGTGGGGCAACGCCCAGGATTAGGGCGACCGGGCCGAGAATCTCGGCGGCCACGGCGAGGATTGCGAGCAGGTCGGGAAAGGGCAGTCCCTTGCCGGCCAGCATTGCCGTGAAGCCGGACAGGTCCAACAACTTGCCGATCCCGGCGGGGAGGAAAAGGGCCGCGACGGCCAAGCGGGCGACCAGCAGGGCCACATCGTTCGTGCGGTTGGTCATGGTTTCTCCGTCAATCTTGAAAAGAATCAGAATGTATGTTGAAGGGTGCGATCAGCTATGCTGCATTGCAGCAATGCACAGGTTGGGTAACATACGCCCATCGGTTGACAAGAGATCTGGGGAGCACAATCGCGTGAGGGTGGCTCACTCCCAGAACAAGGTTGCGTAAGACTCAATCGTCGTCGTCCACGCCCTGCCTGGGGCGTTTGGAGCGATCATCATCCCGGGCGCGTTAGCGATAAATGCGCGTTCGTAGAAGCATCGCTCCCACCTATCGTCCGTGACGACAGTGTCGACCCGGGTATGGCCTCCGTTTGATGAGTTCGGACTTGAGTTTTAGGGACGTGTTGCCGGCCTGTCTTGGCGCTGCGAAGGAAAGCGCAGCCAGCGTTGGACCATGAACAGGTGTTTCACAATCTATCTGCTAATTCTGCGTGGGTTCCGAAGACGCCACACTTGGCCTGAATAGACGATGATGAGAATTCTTGATGAATGGGTCCTCAGCAAAATCGTTGCACAGTGCTGGGGCAAATTGAAACGCATGACGTGCCGCTACGTCTCCAAATAGCACACCTGAGACCTGAACTCGAAGGCGGCTAAGTCCGCGAGGCTGTGTAAAAACTCGGACAAGCTCGAACGCGGCGTACTACTTGTACAACTTCATTCTTCTGCACCGGGTAAATCCCGGGCTGCCTAGAACCGCAAGACATACAAGAAGGACAGGCATTCTTCAGAGGCTGACCCGAAGCCAAGGGGCGATGTCCGGAAGCGGCTACAAGTCATTGTCGGAGCGAGGGCGCCGGATACCGGCACCCCCGCGGTCTCGGACCGGGCTAGATGAACGCGAAGTCGTCCGCCCGCAGAGAGTTCAGCATCACGTTCTTCAGCGTGACGCTGCTGCCGTCCTGAGCCGTGATCACCGTATCGGTGCCAACCTGCAGGCTGGCGGCGCGGACCGCCGCGAAGCTTGCGAACCCGTTGTCAAAGGTAATCACGTCCTCACTGCGGAAATCGGTAACGGTGTCGTTGCCGAAGCTGCCGCGGAACACGAATGCGTCCGCTCCGGTACCGCCGGTGAGGAGATCGCTGCCCGCGCCCCCGTCGAAGACGTCGCTGCCCTGCTCGCCGAAGAGCTCGTCCGCGCCGCGGCCGCCGAGCAGGATGTCGTCGCCGCGCCCGCCGGTCACTACGTCCTTGCCGTCGCCGGCCTCCAGCCGGTCGGCTCCGTTGCCGCCGCTGAGGCGATCTTTGCCATTGCCGCCGGTGATCTGATCCGCGCCGTTTCCGCCATCGACGACGATCCCCTGCGAGATCGCCAGCCGCGCGATCAGCGGGTCGTGGTCGCTTGTCTGATCGGCGAACTCCGCATTGATCCGCAGCACGTCGAAAGTGGAGTGCCCGGCGAGGCTCTTACTCACCATAATATGATCAAGGTCCTGCGAATTGCCGTCGAACATGTAATCGTAGCGCTCATTTTCTGGTAGCAGGTCGGTGAGATCGAAGAGGCCCGCCTCCTCCAGGCGCTCGACCGGCTTCGAGAAGCCGAAATCGTTGAGGTCGCCGAGGACAAGCACGTTGGCATCCTCATCGACCGCGTAGATCGATTCCACGAATTTGGCCACAACCTCGGCCTGTGCGAGGCGCTGTGTCTGCGTGACCTCGACTGGTGGCTGGTTCACCCCGTAAAGCGGGTCGTCCCCGCCCTTCGAGTTGAAGTGGTTATTCACGAGAATGACCTTCTCCTCGTTGAACACGAACTCCGCCGCCAGCGGCTTTCGGGAGTCCTCGAAGGCCGCATTCGTCGGATCCAGGCGGCCGACCGTGTATGCGAGATCCACGCTCCCGCCCGCATTCACGACCGCGTTGGCGTCGTCGTAATCGCCGATCGTCGGGACAGAGTCCGCCAACTGGACCCGGGCCGCGTTGTAGAGGAAGACCTGGCGAATGTTGCCGCCCGACTGCCCGCCGTCCTCGTTGTTCTCCGGCGCCACGTAGGTGTAGGAGTATTTTGGACCGCCCGCGAGTTCGATCGCCGCCAGGAGCTTCTGGAGCGTCACTTCGGACAGCGTCACCCCGTTGTCGGTGGTGCCGTTGTCGTCCTGAATCTCCTGGAGCGCCACGATGTCCGGCGACTTCAGCTTGTTCACCAACTCAGTGGCGATGGTGGTGAAGCGGCTCACCGGATCATTGGCGTCGAGGTTCTCCGCGTTGTAGGTGGCGACGGTGAGATGGTCGGCATCGCCCGCCGCAAGGGACGTTGCCGCCTCCTTCTGCAGGCCGCCACTTGTCACCGTGAACGCCTCCGTGACGATCACCTCGTAGTTGGAGCGGCTGTCGTAGCCCATGATGCCAGTGACGTCGCCGAGGCTGTCGCCGGTGTTCGCGGTGTAGTCGTTGTTGAAGACCCGGTTGTCCTCCTGAATGGCGATCTTCTCCGGATTGAAGTCACCCTCCTGGATGATGAGGCCGCCGCTCGGCGTCTGGAGGCCGGCCCCGGCGCCGTTGTCCACGACCGCGAACACCTCGGTGTCGCCGAAGGAGTTCGTGAAGGACGGACCGACGGAGCGGGTGTCGTTGAGGGTGACGACCATGCCCTCGAGGCTCTCCCAGAAGTCGACGCCGTCGGTCGTTGCGTCGAACGCGGTCAGCCCATCGTCGTCGTAGGTCGCCGTGACCGGCTGGCGACCGCCGCTGCCGATGATCTGCGCCTGGATGGTCCCGGTGTTGCCCGTTTCGATCACCTCGCCGTCACTGCCGATCCGGATCTGTGTGGCCGAGAGCTCGGTGGTGCTTCCGGAGTTCGGGAAGAACTCGTCCACGGTGCCGGAGACCTGGACCTCGTCGCCGACTATGATCGAGGCTGCCGGCGCCGACCCGGTGAACACGAAGACGCCATCGGAAGTGTTCACGTCATCATCCGGCGTTGCGTCCTGGATCCAGAAGCCGTTCGAGGTCCGGCCTGTCACGATGCCGATCGTGGTGACGAACTGGCCGAGCTTCGGCGAGGTATGGGCCGCGCCCTGGATCTCGGCGATTTGAACGAGCGTCGTATCGTCGTCGTTGATGCGTGTGGCCGCGGTGCCGTCCGCGATGGCGCCCGCGCTCGGGTTAGAGAGGGTGATGCTGAACGCCTCGTTGCCCTCATCCACCGCATCCGCCGCCACGGTGATCGTGATGGTTTTCTCCGTCTCGCCCTCGGCGAAGCTCACGAGGCCCGAGGTATCACCGAGGAAGTCGTCGGCCTTGGCCTGCCCGGTCCCACCAGTGCCCGAAAGGCTCCAGGCCACCGTCACCGCGCCGACAGCGTTCGCTCGGGTGATCGTGAAGGTCACAGGTGTTCCGGTCGCACCAGTGCCCTCGATCGGCGGAAGGACCGGATCCGAGATGGAGAAGGTCTGCGTGCCGGTCACGACCGTGTGCTGGCCAAGGTCATCGAGGGTGTTGCTCGCAAAACCCTCCCACTGCGCGGCGGGGTCGAAGGTGTCGAATCCGTTGATGTCGCCGTCGGTTACCGAGGCCTGACGGCGCAGGGTGTTGTCCAGCGTACTTGCGGTTCCGGAGCCCCATTCCGGGTTGGGACGCACGCCGATCTGTCCAATCACATCGATGAGGGTGAGCGCATTGTCAGGACCCTTGGCGAGCGCCACCACATCATCTCCATTGTACAGACCGATCCCTGTCGTCTGGTCCGCAACGTCAAGAATTGCCTGACTAGCGGAGGCATGGGCCAACACGAAAACGTCGCCGGGAGCCAAGACACCAGTCAAATCGATAATCTGGGACGGAGAGGAACTTCCATTGGAATAAAGCACCAGCTTGTATCCCAGCGCAGCCAGATCGATGGTGGCTCCGGTGCCGTTATAGATCTCAATCGCTTTGTTGTTGCTCGATCCCTCGATATACTCGGAGATAAACAGATCCTGCGAGAAAGCCATGGATTACCTTCGTTGGTGATGGAAGTGGAAGCGAGCTCTTGCGGCCATACTCGACTGATTCGGCACGTCAGTGCCAACACAAACGAAAGCGATGACACCGGCATGACGTTTCCGCACGTCCGAGACTGTCGGCGACAGCGGTCCGCTGCTGTAAAAGCAGAAATCTACCGAGCTGATCGGAGCCGCTAAGAGGCCCAGTCGACGCACCTTGCAGGTTCTCCCTCGTTGCCTTAGGCGCTCAGAACGTCCTCTTCAGGCTCAGCCGGAGCGTAGTCCAATCGTCATCTCCGGTGTCACAGGAATGCGACATAAGCCGCATAATGAAGGCTGACCCAATGACGAGTTAGTTCGGCAGGAGTTAACGAGTGATCGAAGTCGCTGCCGGAGCCCTCTGCCTAATTCTGACGCTCGTTAATCTGATCAGCATCATCATTGCAGCAGTGAGGCTGCGATCAGCCGCGTCGTGCAAGACTTCAGTAGGATCTGCTGAACCTGTCACAATCATCAGGCCGTTGTGTGGCATCGAGCCCTGGATCGAGGAGACACTGGCTTCCAGCTTTGCTCTGAACTACCCGCATTATGAGCTGATATTCTGCGTCGCGCGCGTGGACGATCCTGTCATCCCGCTCGTACGCAGGCTCATGGCATCTCATCCCCGGGTTCCCTCGCGTCTTCTCGTGGGAGATGACCGGATCAGCGACAACCCTAAGCTTAACAATTGCATGAAGGGCTGGCAGGAAGGCCGCTTCAACTGGGTGATTCTTGCGGACTCCAACGTTCTCATGCCTCAGGATTACATCCAGCAGCTGCTGTTGAGCTGGAGGCCCGATACAGGTCTCGTTTGCTCGACACCCATCGGGTCACGTCCAAAAGGGTTCTGGGCGGAAGTCGAGTGCGCCTTTTTGAATACTCTTCAGGCGCGGTGGCAATATGTGGGCGAGAGCCTCGGCCTTGGCTTTGCCCAGGGCAAAAGCATGCTCTGGCGCCGGGACTTTCTTAACTCGAAGGGCGGCATCAGAGCGCTCGTCGCTGAAATCGCCGAAGATGCGGCAGCGACAAAGCTCGTGCGGGAAGCCGGGTTGCATGTTCATCTCGTGCATTCGCCCTTCGAGCAGCCGTTAGGGCGCCGTACGGCGCGTCAGGTTTGGGCGCGGCAAATCCGGTGGGCGCGTCTCAGGCGCGTGACCTTCCCATTGTTCTTCGCACCCGAGATCCTAACCGGGGCCGCCCTTCCACTCCTGACCGGAGGTTATTTCGCGGCGGCCGATCTGCACAGCGTCACGGCGATCGTACTGATCCTGGCTGTGATTTGGTATGGCGCGGAATGTGCGCTGGCAAAGAGTAAAGGGTGGCACGTCTCGTGGCGTTATCCGACGGCGTGCCTTATCCGGGACTGTCTCATCCCGATCCTATGGGCGAGTGCTTGGATCGCCAAGAACGTCGTTTGGCGTGGAAATGCAATGACCCTTTCAGTCAGCGCCGTTGAGTCATTGCAGGAGAGTTCCTTGACCAGATGAGCGTTGTTTCCATCTGCGCTGATTGCAAAATGGTTGGCACAGAGCTGGTTATGCAGCTCGTCACGGTGACGTCGCACAGGTCGGTCCGTCGCCTTCGATGCAACCCGACGGGCAGGTTTCCGGAGGCGGGGCAGCCATAAGCGATGCACACGATCGTCCAGATGGTGTCATCGGCGCGCCCAACGAGCTCTGTTAAGCTTCCTGCCGCGAAGGACGACGTAATGATTGTCGACGGAGAAAGCCATGAAACTCAATCGCCTGAGCGTCGGTACGTTCAATCTCTACAATCTCAACGAACCTGGCCTGCCCATCTATACCGACACGAGTGGATGGTCACAGGCCGAATTTGACCGCAAGATCGACTGGACAAGCCGCGTGATCCGACTGCTGCATCCCGACATCTTCGGGTTTCAGGAGCTTTGGCATGGCGCGTCAATCGCGCGGGCCCTCGATGCTTCGGAGATCGCCAACGAATACGACCTACTCGTCCCCGAGAACACCGATGGTACGCGCATCGTCTGCGCGGCAATCGTGCGCAAGGGGCTGTTGGTCGGGCAGCCGGAATGGATTGAGCGCTTTCCGGAGCAATTCGTCCTCAAGAGCTCCGGCGATGATCCGCAGACGCCCGCGATCAGCGTTGCGATCGACAGCTTCTCGCGACCGGTCTTGCATTTTACGGTTCGGCCGCGCAAGGAGCACGAGCCGATCCACGTCTATGTCTGTCACTTCAAGTCGAAAGGGCCGACCAAGGTCTTCCGGGAGGATTGGTTCAGGGCGGACGAGACTTTCTACAAGAAGCACGCGAGCAGCCTGGGGGCTGCGATGTCCACCATCCGCCGGACGGCCGAGGCGGCGGCGTTGCGGTTCATGCTGACCGAGCCGATGAAGGGAACCCGCACCCCCGTGATCGTGCTTGGCGACATCAATGACGGCCAGCACAGCAACACAGCCAATATCCTAACCGAGCAGCCGCGCTATCTTGTCGGAGACAGCATGGGCGGCGGCGATATCAGCCTTTACACCGCCCAGACCCTGCAGGAGTACCGCAGCACACGGGATGTCTACTACACCCACATTTTCCAGGACATCATGGAATCGCTCGACCATATCCTGGTCAGCGAGGAGTTCTACGACAACTTCCGGCGGCGCATCTGGATGTTCGACGGCATGACGGTCAACAACGACCATCTGAATTTCGACGACCACAAGGCAACGGGCACCAACGATCACGGCGTGATCTGCGCGACCTTCAAGTACCGACCAATCAAGGCCGAGGCCAAGGAGATCGCCGAGCGCACCCGATAAAGCGGACTGCCGTGTCTCCTGTTCGCCGCACGCGGGAGCTCTGCTCATGTGGCTGGATTGAACCATTCACGACCGGACTCCAGCACAGCCTCAGTATACCCGCATAATCCGGATGGTTCGTGCCTTGGCACGTGACCCGTCAAACTCGGGCGAGCACCAGGCAATCGAGCACGGCCCAATAGTGACAGGCCGCTGCGACGAGGACGAAGCCGTGCCAGATCGCGTTCTGGAAGCGCAGGCTCTCCCAGACATGGAACACCACGCCGACCGTATAGAGAATGCCGCCGGCCGCGAGGAGGCAGAGGGTGGAGTAAGGAAGCGCACCAAACACGGATTCATAAGCCAGGATGCCGCTCCAGCCCAAAGCCAGGTAGAGGAGAATCGAGAGCCGCTCAAAGCGGCCTGGGAAGCGCAGCTTCAACGCGATCCCGGCCATGGAGGTCAGCCACACACCGACCAGCAGCATCAGGGATTCCACGCTCACCTTCATCTGCGTGATGAAGGGTGTGTAGGTACCGGCAATCAGAAGATAAATGGCTGAATGGTCAAACCGTCGCAGCACCCATTTGACCGGCGAAACGGGCCAGAGATTATAGAGCGCCGAGACGGTGAGCACTGTCACGAGTCCGGTCCCGTAGATCAGGATGGACGTGAACTCCCATGCCTCAGCGGCCGGAGCGGCCATGATAAGCAAGGCGATGATGGAGGTGACTCCGAACATCACACCGATGGCGTGCACGATGCCGTCTGCGACAATCTCTTTCCGGTCGTAGTTCCATTCCAACATTGCCACCTCGGTGAATAGACTGGCCTCAAGATACCACCGCAAACCTCGGGTTCGAGGCCAGTGGCATCTGAAAGACAATACGCCGTCTGTGTAGCACTCTTATGGCGGCTTACTCCGTTGCAACGCTTTGTTGCACGAATAGGCGAGTTGGTAACCGGCACTCGGTGACATAGGAGGACTGTGCCCCTCATGTTGGATATGTGCCGTGCCATTCAAGGCCAATGCTGCTCGTCGTCGCCGCATCCCCAAGCAGCGGCACCGAGTGACGAATTGGGCAGAGTACGACGCGGCTCTGCGCCAGCGCGAAAGCTTGACGATCTGGTTCTCTGAGGAAGCCATTGCCGCCTGGCGGGCCGAGCCGCGCACGACACGAGGCGGTCAGCCTCACTATTCTACCCTCGCCATCAGAACGGCCCTGACCCTGCGGGCGGTGCTCCGGTTGGCGCTGCGCCAAACCGAAGGGCTGATCGGTTCGATCCTCCACCTCCTGGTTCTGGATCTGGCGGTGCCGGATCACTCAACCCTGAGCCGGCGGGCCGAAACCCTGGAGGTGCCAGGGCCATGTCCGCGCTCCGGAGGACCTGTTCATCTGCTGGTCGACAGCACCGGCCTGCGCCTCGGCGGGCCCGGCGAGTGGCTGATCGAGAAGCACGGCTCCCGCAGACGCCGGTCCTGGCGAAAGCTGCACGTCGGGGTGGATGCTGAGACTGAACAGATCCTGGCATCGGAGCTGACGACCAGTGATGTTGATGATGGCTCGCAGGTTGAACCTTTGCTTGACCAGGTCACCGGTCCTCTCGCCTTATTCATCGGCGATGGTGCCTACGATCACGCGGGTATCTATGGCGCCGTTGCCCAACGCCATCCTGATGCGGAAGTCATCGTTCCACCTCGATCAACGGCGGTGCCGAGCGAAATGGCAGAGAGCACCCCGACCCAACGCGATCTGCATCTCCAAAGTATCGAGGAGCATGGACGCATGGGCTGGCAGAAGAGCTCTGGGTACACTCGTCGGGCCCTGGTGGAGGCATCCATCAGCCGCTTCAAACGAGTAATCGGCGATTCGCTGCGCTCGCGGACGGACCGGCGTCGTGCGAATGAAGTCGCCATTGCAATTCATGCGCTCAACCGCATGCTTGAGCTTGGACGCCCGAAGTCCATCCGCATCGCCTGAACAAAGGCGTGGGATGGGCTCGATACGTTCACCAGTGGATCCATGCAACACGGTGACCGTTCTCCTGTGGGCGTTCAACGAACTGGCCAACTGGCAGTCCGAGATGGCCGACAAGCTGCTCATCTCAAGCACGGAAGACATCTTGGACCAGATCGCGACCGCAGAGCGGATCGCCAACAGCCCCGAGCCGTACGACAGCTACGGCGCGACGTGGGTTCTGGACGGCCAGAGGGCTTGGACCCCCCGCTCTTGCACGAGTTCCGAGCCAGCGGACAGGGCAGACGGAGCCCTATAAGCCTGTAATTACCCACGCCCTTGTCATCAGGCGCAATTCCTGAATCCATGGGGCCATGGATCGCACTGATTTGCAGCGCCTGACGAAGGAAGAGCTGATCGAACTGGTGCTGCGGCTGCAGCGGC
>NZ_JBVVAK010000214.1:0-11090 GCF_055792825.1 Microvirga sp. GN3 | reverse complement strand
GCTTCGGGTTTCGCGTCGGCTCGAGTGTGCAATCCCAACGGGAGTGGTTGATATCCACCGGCCGGATTTC
Organism: Microvirga sp. GN3; assembly: GCF_055792825.1. Taxonomy (NCBI): domain Bacteria; kingdom Pseudomonadati; phylum Pseudomonadota; class Alphaproteobacteria; order Hyphomicrobiales; family Methylobacteriaceae; genus Microvirga; species Microvirga sp. GN3. The sequence goes on along the minus strand of NZ_JBVVAK010000214.1, from coordinate 11,020 downwards.
GACGCCGTGATTTCGCGCGTCCCGAACCAGTTGTGCGGGGGCATAGAACCCCATGGGCTGGGCGTTCAGGATGGCGCAGCAGAAGACGTCCGGATGGTGGCACTTCATCCAGGACGAGGCATAGGCGATCTTGGCGAAGCTCGCCGCATGGCTCTCCGGGAAACCATACGACCCGAACCCTTCGAGCTGCTTGAAGGTGCGTTCAGCAAACTCTGGGGCGTAGCCCCGGGCAGTCATTCCGCTCACGAGCTTGTCTCGGAACTTCGTAACGCCCGCCGTCAGCTTGAACGTGGCCATGGCTCGCCTGAGTTGGTCAGCCTCAGACGGTGTGAACCCGGCGCATTCGATGGCCACCCGCATGGCCTGCTCCTGAAACAGCGGCACGCCGAGCGTCTTTTCCAGAACCCGCTGCAGCTCGGGCCGAGGATAGTCCGGCTTCTCGTGGCCTTCCCGTCGGCGGAGATAGGGGTGCACCATGTCGCCCTGGATCGGCCCCGGCCGGACAATCGCCACCTGGATGACGAGGTCATAGAAGATCTTCGGCTTGATCCGCGGGAGCATCGCCATCTGGGCGCGGCTCTCGATCTGGAACACGCCGACCGTGTCGGCCTTCTGGATCATGCGATAGGTCGGGCCGTCATTCATCGGGATCGTGGCGATCTCCCGGTCCTCTCCTTTATGCTCCCGCAGAAGATCGAAGGCCCGGCGCATGCAGCCGAGCATGCCGAGACCCAGCACATCCATCTTCATGAATTTGAGGGTGTCGATATCGTTCTTGTCCCACTCGATCACCTGCCGGTTCTCCATAGCGGCGGGCTCGATGGGCACGAGATCATCGAGACGGTCCTGGGTCAGCACAAACCCGCCTGGGTGCTGGGACAGATGGCGGGGTGCTCCAATGAGTTCTGAGGCGAGTTCCAAAGTCATTCGGAGGCGGGGATCACTCAGATTCAAATTGAGTTCCTGCGCCTCCTTCTCCGTGACGGCATCGTTGCCCCAGCCCCAGACAAGGCCGGACAGGCCGGCGGTCACATCGTCCGGCAGGCCCATGACCTTGCCGACCTCCCGTACGGCGCCTCGCGCCCGATAGGTAATCACCACTCCGGTCAGAGCGGCACGATGGCGGCCGTAGGTGTCGTAGATCCACTGGATCACCTCCTCCCGGCGCTCGTGCTCGAAGTCCACATCAATATCGGGCGGCTCGCGCCTTTCCTCGGACAAGAACCGTTCGAACAGGAGATCGTGCTCGAGCGGGTTGATCGAAGTGATGCCCAACACGTAGCAAACCGCGGAGTTCGCGGCCGAGCCGCGCCCCTGACACAGGATGCCCCGGGTTCTTGCGAAGGCGACGATGGCATTGACCGTCAGGAAGTACGGCGCGTAGTCGAGCTTTTCGATCAGATGGAGTTCATGCCGGATCGTTCCAGAGACCGTATCAGGGGTTCCATCGGGGTAGCGGAGATTCGCTCCTTCCCAGGTCAGGCGCTCCAGCTTCTCCTGAGCGCTCTCACCCGGTTCGGTCTCGGTCGGATACTGGTAGCGCAACTCGTCGAGCGAAAACATGCAGCGATCGAGGATCTCTTGGATCCGGTGGAAGGCTCGAGGGTGCCGTTCGAACAGACGCTGCATCTCGGCTGGATTCTTCAGATGTCTATCTGAATTGTGTTCCAGCCGGTAGCCCGCGGTGTCAATCGTGCAGCCCTCCCGGATGCACGTGACCACATCCTGCAGCCGGCGCCGGTCCGGATGGTGATAGAGGATGTCACCGAGTGCGACGGTCGGAACGCGGGCGATCCGAGCGGCTTCCTCGACCTCATGGAGGCGCAGGTGGTCGTTCTGAGAGAACCGGCGGATAAGGGCCATGTAGGCGCGGTTGCCGAAGATGGATTTGAGGCGCGACAGGTTGGCTTTGAGTGTGCCGTTGACCTCGTCGCCAAGAAGGATCGCAAGGAGCCCCTCATTCCAGGAAACCACGTCCTCCCATGTCAGAAAGCATTTTCCCTTTCCGCCGCGGCTCTTCCCGATGCTGAGCAGGCGGCACAGCCGCGAATAGGCCGGGCGATCCGTCGGGTAGACCAGGAGCGACGTGCCGTCGGTCAGATCGAGCCGGCAGCCGACCACGAGGCGTATCCCGGTTTCGCGGGAGGCCTCATAGGCCCGGACAATCCCTGCCAGGGAATTCCGGTCGGTGATCTCTAACGCCGAAATGCCGAGCATCTTCGCCTGCTCGAACAGTTCGGCCGGGCTGGAGGCTCCACGCAGAAACGAGAAATGGGTTGTGACCTGCAGGTCGGCATACATGGTCATGCAAAGAACCCATGCATCCACCAGCGGCCGCCCTCCGTCATCGGCGCGTCACGGAAGATCCAGAAGCGAGAGCCCTCGATCGTCTCGAGCCGGTAATAATCCCGGATTCTCTTCTGCTCATCGCCGAGCCACCACTCGGAGGTGATGCGCTCCGGCCCGTCAGCCTTCGTGACCTTGTAGCGGACCCGGCGCCAGATGAATGACACCGGCGGGTGATCCGGCAGCAAGGCCGTCGTCATAATCGATTCCGGTGGATTAAGGAGGCGGGTGGGACGCTCGAGGTTCTCCGGCCAGGTGGATCCCGACGGCGGCGCGAGCGGGGAAACCCTCCTTGTCATGCGCTCTGGGACGAGGGATTGGACTGGAGTGAGCCGGTAGACGCGGTCCTCTCCAATCCGAGCGGTCAGCCGGTCGACGAGCTGGCTCAGATCGACGGCTTCGTCCTCGGCCTCAATCCCTCTTGCGACGGTCTGCTTCTCAAAGAGAGGCTCAGTACGGTTGGCGATGAGGATGATCTCCTCGATGCCAAAACCCGGATCGACCGTCTCGATTTTCTCGTCGAACAACTTTGCCAAGTGGATGTAATCCCGGCTAGCTTTCGCTGTCCCGACCCGGAGCGACGCCCCTTTCTGATCCACCCGGCGGATGATCAGGTCCAGCCGCCGGACACCCTCGCCGCGTTGCTCCAACGTCTGACACAACTCCTTCGAGAGTCGCCGCACGACAAGCTGCAGGTCCTCCAACCGGCCGATCGGCTCCGCGAAAGCGCGGGACGCAATCACCGCCTCGTCCGGAATGATCGGCGTGATCGGCTCAAAAGCATGTCCCAGTGCCTGGTCCAAGCGCAGGCCTGCTTCGCGTCCGAAGCGGCGCACCATCGGCGCTCGCGGCATCGCGGCAAGCTGGCCGACACGCTCGACGCCTAGGCGGTGCATGGCGCTCACCGTCTCACGGGAAAGCCGGAGGGCTTGCACGGGCAGGGTTGAAACAGCGTCCACAACCCGCCCCGGCGGAATAATCCCGCCCTTGCCGAACCGCGCGACGGCCCATGCCGTGCCCGGCACATCGGCAATCGCGGCACGGGCGTGAATGCCATTGTTCTCGACCCGATCGATCAGCTTCTTGAGGAGAGCCTCTTCACCACCGAAGAGATGCTCCACTCCCGCGATGTCGATCCAGAGGCCGTCCGGAGGATCGGGCGCGACGACGGGCGAAAAGCGGGTAGTCCATTCCGCCAGTTGACGGAGCGAAGCGGTCTCGCCCTCAGGATCGGCGTCGATGATGTGCAAGTCGGGAACCATGGCTTGCGCTTTAGCAACAGCCATCCCTTCGATCAGGCCGACCTTTTGAGCGGCCGGACAGGCCGACGCAATCAGCCGGCGCGAGCCCTGCTTGATCACGGTCACAAGCGGCTTCTCGCGCGGGGGATCACCGAACTTGCGCCTGATCCTGTCGGTCGGCCAGGTTGGCAGGTAGAGCGAGACGACCCTGCGCATCGCAGGCCTCCAGGATCCAGGAATGGGGTTGTGCACCCCGGCAGCGCACGAGTTCAACCTGCCAGCGGCCGCGTCTGAGGCCAGAGGCAGGAACAACCTCTGACGGGGCCGGCGACACGCGCCATCGCGTCGAGGCAGCGGTGGGAAGCTTGGTCAGGTCCTTCTGGGCGACCGTCCACCAGCGCCGGATGACCAGGGCGGGAACGCCCGAAGCCTCCGCGGCCATCTGCAGGCGACGGGAGGCGGTGAGGCCGAGCCGGGAGACTTCGCCGATGACCGCACCAAGGCCTTTCTGATGAAGGCCTTCTTCGATGAGAGGCAGGACGTCGGCATCACGGCAGGTCTCGGCGTAAATGACACGATCCGGGTGAAGGCCGACCTGCATGAGGCTCGGCGCAAACAGATCGCGCCGGGTCAGGCACCAGAGCACCGGCCCTTTCAGGCGAGCAGCAATCCCCGCCGCGAAGAACGTGGCGGTTCCGGCGAACTCCGAAGCGGGTCCCGCCTCGATCACCTCGTGCAGGGATCCAAGGGTAAGCCCTCTCCCGGGCAGGTGCCGGTCGAGCGCCGAGACGCCAAAGGGCAGGGACTTGCGTGAGCCATGAGCTCCGCCGAGCCTCTCGATCTGGCGCCGTAAGTCGTCGATGACTTCGCGCCGGGTGACCATCGGTCAAGCTCACCTCGCTCCTGCGACAAAATGGAACAAAACAGGAACATAGACCAACGGGGAGAGTCAACGCGCGGTTCACGCGCGGGCCTGTGGATATCGGGGAGGAGAGTGTTGCGACGGCGCGATCGATGTGTTTGGCGCCGAGTATGGATCCTTCCGGCAGTGACCCTCGCCCTCGACGACTGTGCCGATGCCTCCAGGATCCAGCAGCTTCTCGACAAGGTCGAAGCTGAAATGGCGAGCCAGTTGGATACCTCTCCTGAGTGGCTCGTCATTCCTCTCACGTGGCCCGCTGCCAGGACGAGCTAAACGGCCGGAACCTGCATCCTATTGGCATCCAGTGCATTACTCTAACCTGAGCCTTAAGGGAGGCAGTCGTGACAGACATCAGCCAGATCAAGGAGCACATGGAAGTCATCGGCGCCGATGGCGCCCATGTCGGCACGGTCGACCATGTCGAGGGGAACCGCATCAAGCTGACCAAGAAGGACAGTGGGGAGGGGGCGCACGAGGGCCACCACCACTACATCTCAACCGCCTTGGTCGCGGACATCGAGGGCAATCAGGTACGCCTCTCGGCCAACGGCGATGTCGCGGTCTCCTTCGAAGAGGAGAGCGACGGCAGTCAGGCCTGATGCTCGGCCGCCTGCATTCAAGCGTTAACCGACGCAACCTCAAACCAGGCTCATGCCCGACGCAGAAACAGGGCAGGATGCGCTGTATCAGCAAGGTCCATCAATGTTGTGAATCGTTGCGCCCCAATGGATTCATAGCTTTGATTGGACCTTGCCTCATGCTCTGCGCACCATGGAGCCATGTCCGACGACACGATCCAGTATCTGGTGCTCGACCGGTGTGACCCCACCTGCAACATGGCCCGCTACTATGTGTTGTCGATCGAGACCAGCCTGTTCGGTGATGCCTCCCTGATCCGCCAATGGGGCCGCATCGGACGGCCTGGTCGGACACGGATCGAGCTTTATGAAACCCGGTCAAGGGCCGTGGAAGCTCTTGAGACCTGGCTCCAGCGAAAGCGCCGACGTGGCTACGAAATCAGAGATGGGTAAGAGGATTGCCGTGACAGATGCGGAGAGGGGGCGCGATCTCATCCACTGAAGTCGAAGGTGCGAGGCTGACCGGTTATGCTGTGGCAACGTTGAGGCTGTTCGCTGAAAAGAGGCGTCTGCAGTTCGACGCCGTTCATTTCGCACCATCTTGCAGCTTAGAACATCCCGATGCTCATTCCTGCCGCGAGTGCAGCCCCGAGCTCTTCGCAGCGCTTCAGATCGTCTGGGCTGATAACTTTGGGTCCCAGGATCGCCTCCGGAGTTTGCGCGTGGGTGCAGACGATCAATGGATCGGCGATCGGTTTGAGCCGCCATCCCGTTGCAATCCGCTCAACCTGACGGGCCGCGTTGTGACCGTCGCTGCCCGCGCAGATCAGAGCCGCGTAGGGACGCCCACTGATCCGATCGAACGCCGGATAGTAGGTCCGGTCGAAGAAGTCCTTCATTAGTCCGGCGATAGCCGCCAGGTTCTCGGGAGTGCCAAAGATATAGCCGTCCGCCTCGAGGAGGTCGGCTGCCTGAGCCGCCGGTGCCGGAAGCAGGTGAACGCGAACGGTCGGCTCTGAAGCTGCCCCATCGGCAGCAGCCTCGACCATCTGACGGGTGCCGCCCGTCATCGAGTGATACACGATCAGAAGGGTTTTCGTCCGGTTTAGGTGCAACATATCGTCCATCGGCTGAGATCCTGGACCTGACGGCGGGTGCCAGCAAGGGGATGAGCTGGCTCGGTGTCTTGGAGTTCATGCCACCGTTAAAGCCAAGCTTGAGGTTGAAATGGACAACTTGACATTCCCGCAACTCATCCCAATATCTCAGATAAGTGGATTGGGGGTTGTCCCCGGTCGGCGCTGGGCCTCGGTTTACCGGGGCCTTTCGCTTTTCTAGGGGAACACTTTCCGGCCCCACACCTTCGGCAGGATGGTGTCATAGGCGCGGTTCTCCTGATCCGGCCGCAGCGTCTTCAGACCGATGGGCCGCGCAATAAGGTCCGCGATCTGAAGCCCGACCGAATTAGCCTTCTTGTCGGCGAAGAGGATCTCGAAGCCTTCTATCGGCCCGCGGCTGAGGGGATTGGCACCTGTCGCAATCCGGCGGAACTCAAGTTCGAGTTCTCGATCCTCCTTCCCCCACTGCCTCCTCTTGCTTCGCAGACGATATGGGTCAACCCATCTGTGTCCTTCGCGATGTCATCCAAGTACTCGCGCGCCCGCTCCATACAAAACAGGAGCGCCAGTTCGTAGGGACTCCTCGGATCGGTGTAGCGGCGGGCTAGCACATCCTTCCGGATCGCAGATGCCACGACGACCATCGGGCATTCATCGATGATCTTCGTGAGCTCCCGCATGAAGCGCCATTTCTTGTCCTTGTTGCCAAGAAACACGAACGGGGCTTCGGCTCGCCGGATCTCGTGCTCATGCAAAATTGCGCAGTCGTGCCCAAACCATCGAAACTTGAACTCCTGAACAGCTGGAACAAGCCGATGGATGTAGTCGTCCTTGCGAATGATACAGAAGGCTAGGGCAAAGATTGGATATTGAGGATCGATCGATTTGAGCGAGTGATCCCCACTCTCGTCAACGAAGATGATGTGATCGGAAAAGAGCAAGATTGCCTCGGCTGAAGTTTCGACAGCGACAGAAGCCACAATAACAGGAAGGGCCATACTGACCCATTTGAATGTTCCAAAGCCAAAGAGTGAGTTGCGGGTTGTATCAGGATGACCTTACCCATCAGCGGTCTGTAACTCATTCAGGGGGTGGAGGTCGCGGACCATGTGGTGGAGGCGGGAGGTATCGAGATGGGTGTAGATCTGGGTGGTTTCGATGCCGGCGTGTCCCAGCAGTTCCTGCAGCACACGCAGGTCGGTGCCGCCGGCATGCAGGTGGGTGGCGAAGGCATGGCGCAGCACATGCGGCGACACCCGCTCGGGGCTCGCCAGCCCTGCCGCCACAGCCGCTTCCTTGATCTCGAGCAGGGCCGCCTGGCGGGTGAGCGCCTTGACTCCCTTGCGCACCGAGTGGAACAGCCAGGGGGAGGGGGCTGCGCCAGAATAAGCGCTGGCCAGTCTCTGCCAGAGGGCAGTGGCCGCGATCGCCCGGTCGTGTAGGGGCACAAGCCGTTGCTTGTCGCCCTTGCCGCGCACCAGCAGCATGCGGGTGCCGGCAGGAGCGGCATCGGCGGGCAGGGACAGGGCTTCGCTGATGCGCATGCCCGAGGCATAGAGGGTCTCGAACAGGGCGGCCCTGCGGGCATAGCCGGCCTGCCGGTACAGCCCGACCGAGGGATCGGCCGCCAGCCGATGAGCCGTCTCCAGGAGCACCTCGGTCTCGGCAATCGACAGGACGAAAGGCAGCTTGCGGGACCGCTTCATGGCCGCCAGATGGGCGGTGGGGTCACGGGAGCCGAGGTCCTCGGCGATCAGGAACCTGTGCAGGCCGCGCGCCACCGTGATCCTGCGGGCGATGGTCGAGCCGGCATAGCCGCGCCCATCGAGACCAGCAACGTAGTCCCGGATCTGCTCCAGGCCGACCTCGTCCAGGCCGAGGCTGTGCTCGTCCAGCCAGGCGAGATAACAGGTCAGATCATCGCTGTAGGTGGCAATGGTGCCGGGGGAGGCTCCAAGTTCGGTTGCCAGGGCATCGAGCCAGAGCTGGGCCAGCCGCTGATTGGTCCGCATGCGATCCTCCCGATCGGGAGCAACATGGCACGGCATCCGTTACGAACTTCTTGTCAAAACTCTCCGGCCGCCTATTCCCCGCAGGCTGAATGCACGACTTGCATTACACCCTCAGCGTCTTGAGCTTGTTGGGGCGGTTGGGGTCCAGCCTCAGCGGGAGTACCGTCACAATCATCTGCTCTCGTCGCTGGTAGACGATCCTTACCTTCGGGGATGCTGAGAGATTGGGACGTGTCAGCTTCGCAATGATCATGACCCTAGGGTAGGGGTCCCAGTAAGGACTCGCAAAAGCAGCTCGGTACTTGAGCTCGGTCCGATCAACCAGATCGATCAAGGAAGCGGGATCATAATCGTCGAGATTGTAGCGCTCGCGGAATCGCCGGATTGCATGAATCGTCTAGTGGCGTTCGATCGCCGCTATGATGTCCTGATCAGGCTCGGTTGAGGTCATGACCGCTCGACAGAGAACCCCTAACCATGATCAGGATTATGTTTCACGTCAGCTCGATTGCAATCGCAACCTCCGACAGAATTGGCCGCAATCAGCCGTGATGCTAGACTCTCGACCATGACACAGATGGCCGACGAGATTCGCGCCCTCATAGCAGATCTTTACGATGACCCTGAGGACTTCCTGAGGAGGCCTCACCTATGGTTCGGCGGGCGTTCTCCGGACGAGTTGATGGCAACTGAGGCAGGCCAGTTCGTGCTCCTGAAGTTCCTTCGCGGCGAAGACCATATACCACCCATTGAAAGGGACGGGGACTTCAAGCCCTACACCGCAGCCAACACCGACGACTTAGTTGACCAAGCAATTGCCCGCCTCGAAGGGCAAATCGAGCAGCTCAAGTCCCTCAAAGGCGCTGGACCGGAGATCGCCACGGTCATCGGGAGGGCACAAGAGGTCTTCGGTGAGCGGGGCCTGAGCTGGTTAATTAGACCTAATCAGGTGCTGCAGGCCACACCTCTGGACTTGGTAACTCAGGGTAAGGCAGACCAAGTCCTCCGGCTTCTTGTCCAGATCGAGCATGGGATCTACGCATGAGCGCGGAGATGTCGACTACGGTGGACAGCCCTGACTGGATTACAGCGTTCGTGTCCCCCGCCAAAGTGCTCACGGTAGCGTCTGCCATCGAGCGACAGCTCAAATAGTTGGAATCTTTGATGTGGCGTGTCTCCCCCTCCGGTCGCCTGGATAACTTCACTGTCTTCAAGCACCACAATGGTCGCTACGTGCTAGTCGGTGAACTGGCGTTCCAAGGGCAAGAGATCCTTCGCCCGGGCACATTCAGCTATGCCCAAAGTTATCTTGAGTCTGACAGTGCTGTTGCGATTGATCCCATTGGCCTCCCGCTGCGCCAGCACCAGTTTCCGGGCTCTCCGGAAGTGCCGCTCGCCTGCCTTGATGCCGGACCGGAAGGCTGGGGCCGGACCGTGCTGTCCGCGGCCTTTGAGACGTTCACCTTTGGAGCAGCGGAACTTCTGGCAGCCGGCACAACCGCTCGAACGGGGGACCTTGCCTTTGGTGCATCGGCGCAAGCAGGACCGGGGGCCTATTACCCGGATCAAGCACGTTGCCTCACAAGCCCAGAAGCGAGTTCCGACCTCGAGGCTCTGATGAGGGCTGCGATCGCCGCGGATGAGGGAAGCGCGACACAGGAACAACTCGCCCTGCTTGTGCGAGCCAGTGCCGATGTGGGAGGAGCCCGCCCAAAGGTCCGATGGCGCGACGGGGAGGGGGAATGGATCGCGAAATTCCCAACCCGGGGGGACAAGTTCGACGATCCCCGCATCGAGGCCGTCTGTTTGGACGTCGCTGAGGCCGCCGGCCTTCCAGTGCCCGAGCGCCGGCTCATGACCTTCTCTGGCAAAACTGTTCTGCTCGTGAAGCGCTTCGACCGATCGGAAGACGGCCGACCTTATTCATACCTGAGCATGGGGACACTCCTCCGGGAGCCGCCAGGCAGCTACGGCACGTCGAAAACCTACGCGGACATGGCGGCGGCGGCTCGCTCGATCGGGGTTTGGGATCCGGAGGAGCAAATGTTCCGTCGGCTGCTCGTCAATGCTTACCTGCACAATACCGATGATCATCTGCGCAACCACGCCGTGATCAACAGAGGAGAAGGGTGGGAACTCTCGCCCGTATTCGACGTGGTGCCTTATCTTGGACGCAAGCGGCACGTCTGTGCGCCTGCGCCCGGGCTCAGCACGGACTGTGACCCACAGCCGGCATTCGCGTCCTATGCTGCCTTCGGGCTGACACGCGAGAGAGCCGAAAGCATCCTGGACGATGTCAGAGTGGCTATGAAGCGCCTACCTATGCTTTTGGAGCAACGTGAGGTGTGCCGAGCCGATCGAGAGTTCTTGAGGATGCTGGAGACACGATGACCGAGATGCAGGCTGTATGCTTCGACTCCTTCGGGACGCTGGTCGAGATCACCGATAAGCGGAGAAGCAAGAGGCTGCCATAGACCTGGAACATCCCCGGTGGTGTTCCAAGCACAGGAGGATCCTTGTGCTCCTCGAGGTGAGGATCAGAGATCAACGCAATCTTGGTCGAAGGCAGATCCTGGAATGAAGCCGTGTCCCACATCATGAGAGACCGTTCAGTGCCGCCATCCTTGGTGGGAGCCCAGACTTCTTGTCAAAAGGTTAGTTATCAGATTCTCTGTTGTAGGCGGGTGGATTCTATTCTGAAGTGCGAATTCCGTTACAAACAATGGGTTTGCACTCGGAGGCTGAATGACCCTGCCCTACATCCACCTGAGCCTGGCTGAACGGCGCGAGATCGCGCGCATGC
>NZ_JBVVAK010000213.1:0-11137 GCF_055792825.1 Microvirga sp. GN3 | reverse complement strand
CGGCCGAAGGCTGAAGACCCTCAGGGGCCTCACACCCTACGAGTTCATCTGCAAATGCTGGACACAGGAGCCCAAACGCTTCACCTTTGACCCGGTCCATCAAATGCCGGGACTGAACACCTAGACGCCGATGTCCTGACCCGGATCTCGGCAGTTCTCGGGATCTATCAAGCGCTGCGAATCCTTTTCGAAACGGAACAGGAGGGCTTGTCATGGCTTCGCGGGCCGCATCAGGCCACGGTGTTTGGAGGTCATCCGCCGATCGAACTTATGACTGATGGCACCCAGGACAGCCTCCTGACCGTACGGCGCTTTTTGGATGCGGCCCGTGGCGGCCTGTACATGGAGCCCAATGAGGTAGACCGAAACTTCATCCCTTATGACGATACGGATATCCAATTTTCGTGACCAAGGTCTCTGAAGCACCTTACCCGACTTATCGCCTGATCCCGTCCCAGTTTCCGCCCATTGGCCTGTTCGACACGGTTGCAACGCCTGCCGATCTGTCGGCGGTCATGGACTTGGTCGGGTGGACCAATGACCGGCTGGTGGCCAGCCGCATTGCCCGCCTTCCCCAACAGGAATGGGTTTATGGCCGACCAAACGCCAGCATCGTGATGGCGGCGTTCCTGCACGTCAGCCCCGCCGGCATGCGGTTCAACTCGCCCGACCTCGGGGCCTGGTACGCTACCAGCGAAATCGAAACGGCAGCAGCAGAAGTCGGCCATCACCTCCGACGCGAGGCGGTGGCACGAAGCCTTCCGGAATTGACACGGGTCTATCGAAGCTATTCAGCACGACTGCATGGTGTCTACCTGGATATTCGCGGCCAACAGACAGAGCGCGCCGATGTTTATGCGCCTGATCGCTACGATGCCTCGCAGCAATTCGGCGAAGCGATCCGTCGTGCAGGTGAGGCTGGCATCATCTACGACAGTTTGCGGCGCCGTGGAGGAACCAACATCGTTGCACATCGGCCCACGAATATTCGCGATGTCACGCAGGCTGATCATTTCGAGATACGCGTTCCGGCTCTCGGACGTCGAATTGACGTGCGGAAACTCACCGCCGCTTAGACGGAGAAATCATCGAGCCAAGAGGTCTTTGCTAGCGGACACCTCTCCCCATTGGTAGCATTAGCAAGCGGCATGATCTTCTTCATGCCCGAGAAAGCACCAACGAACCGCTGGACTGCCTTTGGTTGGCATTTGGCGGAAGGGATGTTAATTCGTGCATCCCTTAACGTTTGTTTCTGTGTGGAGCGATGACGCTGCGTCTCCCCGCCTGAAATTCATTTTCAACGATCAGGATTTGCCAGATGCCCGGCATCGCACGTCAGTTCGAGCCGCAGATCACCCGTACCGGTGGAACTCCCTCCAAGTACCGCTTTACTGCCCGATGCTCGGGATGCCATAAGACCGACACCTACGAGTCCAGCACGTCTGTGGGCGACGATTTCGTCAAAGGCTACTTCAAGGACCGCGGCTGGCTTCTCGCCCGCGATCGCGCCCATGATCTGTGTTCGGCTTGTCTGGCGAGACCCCATGGAGCTCAGCAGCCGAGCCAGCGCGACGAAGTTCGGCACCACAGGTCGCCAGAGGGTGCGAACTATTCAAGTCATCTGACCGTTCCTGCAGACAAGCGGTCTCGAGACACCGCTGATATCCTGGCGCGCCACCTGGGCAAGCCCGAAGCCCTCGCCGCGGAGGTCTTTCGCCCCAAGCCAGTGCAGGCCCCTCGCCCACCAGCTGCGGACGTGCCCCAGCAGGTCGCACCAGCCCCTGCCCTGTCACCCGAGGTGGAACAGGCCCTGACGGGAATGGCCGCCGAGCTGAAAAGCCTTCGCTCCACGATGGACCTGATGGCTGAGCAGATGGGCAAGCTGGTCTCTCTTGGCACTCAGCAGATCGAGGCCATGGCTCGTCTGACGCCTCTGATGGTGCAGTCGGTAGAGGGGATCTCCGGAAGCCTGCGGGAGGTTGCCAGCGCGATCCAATGCATCCCGACCGTTTCCACCCCTGCTGGGGAGGCTTTGAAGCCGTCAGCCAAAGCGACAGGGGTTGAGGGGTCGCCGGCACTGCAGCTTAATCTCCTGCAAGGATTGGACCAAGCGGCCGATCCGGAAGGAGAGCCTGCACCGATAGCGGCGGAGACGAAGAAGCCACCCAAGCAGGGCCAACGTCCCAAGAGGCACCCGGTACCCGCGTCAAAGGCGGGCTCTGCGCCTGTCGTGGTCAAGTCGATCCCCGATGCCAAGCGTTCGGATCGGTTCTACACCGTCATCCGACTGCCACGAGAGTTGTGGGACCAGGCTGGCTTCGGATCGGAAGACCGCCTGCTGCTCGACTGGAGCGGTAAGACCCTAACCATCGAACGTGCTATCGAGGGCGGGGTGAAGCCGAAGACGATCGGGAGCACGTCCGTGGTCCTTCAGTCCTGGAAACTGGGGAACGTGAACTTTGACACTTCCCGATTCACCGGCACGGGCGGGTCCTTGCGGGTCAACGGCGCCGAGACGCAGCCGAGGGGCTGATCATCACAGGGCAAGTACGGTTTGTCCAAATGAACTCCGGAATGCACCCTACTATCGGTAAGCCTAAGGTCCGCTTGACACAAATATATAACGTTGATAATGCTCGTTCATACGACCGGGCGGCCACTTCACACGACCCGTGTTGTCATGGCGACGTAGAGCGCTTGGGATTCTGATCGGGCTTTGAGGCCACATCCCCCGGTCACTGTGCAGATGGGTCCCCGCGGCGGCCCCTGCAGGGAAGGGGCTCGCGGGGTGCGTTCCGTTAGTCCTGCCCGTGCCGAATCCAATGCAGGTCATCCCATACTCGGATGGCTTCAGTGATCAAAAATTCCCCTGCCCTCGCACTTGCATCGTCCTGCCAGAGTTACACAAGTAATTCATTAATAAACGAAGTCTTGCGCGTAAGGACGCCGCGCGATCTTCAAGTTGACAGCGCATCGATTCCAGAAAGCCCGCGCCAACGAGGGTTGCCGCCGGCGTTGCGCAACGCCGAGCCAAGGGCGCGCTTTGACGCGTCACCAGAGTTCCATAGCTGGTTAGACCTCTCGCGACGACTCCAAGGACGGATCGATCCCTGATCGGGCTCTCCAACGCCGTTGAAGCATTGGGCCACGCTGCCCCTCGGGACGCGGCCCACTCCACTTCCAAAAGCTGCTGACGGAAGCCCGAACGCGAGGCTCCATGCAGCGCATACTGCAAGACACTCCATGTCCGATATTCTCCATGCCCGCATTGAGGCCATGCGCCTCAGCTTTTACGACAACTCTCCTAGAAACAGGCTTATCAATTTGCCAGCTAATGGCAGTCGCCGGATGCTAGTTCTGCAGGGATCTGCGCGTGCACTACGAGGTGCACTTGACGCCGGGCAGGTTCTTGAGATCGGCAAAGACATCGAGACACAAGTTTCGCTACCGCTCGCCCGCGAGATACTCTGCGAGATCCTGGAAGAAGATGCCTTGCTGCAGGATCGGCAAGGACTCTCAGCCATCCGACTTGGCCTTGGAGTCGCCGCCTGGAATCATCCGAAAAGCGGGAAGATGTATTATGCTCCGCTGGTCCTGAAACCCGTTCAACTGGTGGTCGGGCCTGATCGCATCCTGATGCGAGGTGCATCGCTTCCCGACGAAGTTAACGAATATCTTCTCCGCAACATCGCTGTTCGTAAAGAGCGTCTACCGCAAGATCCCCTTGATGAAAAACGGGCTACCAGTTTCAACGAATTCGCTGGCTTCGAGGACCGCGCCGTATTTGGACTGTTTCCCCAGACTGGTCAGGCGATGGCCGACCGGCTTGATACCGAAAAACACCCTCACCTGCTGACGCATACGACGCTTCGGCGCTTAGCCGTCGCAAACGATGCCGCCGCACTCGCCGCAAACCAGCCGCCAGCATGGCAACCTTTGGCCCTTCAATCGCAAAACGCGCAGGCGGCCAGCCGTGACAGCTTTCAAGATGAGATCATCACACTCGTCCGCCGCGGGTGTCCGGAAATCGTGGTCCAGGGTCCGCCGGGTACAGGAAAGTCCCAAACCATTGTCAACATGATTGCCAACGGAGTAGCCGACGGAAAAACCGTTCTGTTTATGGCAGAAAAAATGAATGCAATCGAAGTCGTTTGGAACCGCCTCAAGAAGACCGACTACTCCGCTCCAGCGCTCATGCTTCAGGGCACAGGGCTCGACAAGGCAAGTATCGCCAGCCGACTTAGAGTTACCGCAAACTCCGATATTCAGAGCATGCTGAGGTCTTGCTCGGTGCAGGCTCGTCCCCAAGCGATTCTGACTTCGCCACAGGCCTTCGCTCTGTACATACCACAGGACTGGCGCTTCGACATGCTCATAGTCGACGAGGCGTCTCAGATGCGTTTATCATCAGCGGCCTCGGCTATTGGTGCTTCGAAGCAGATCATCGTCTGCGGCGACAGCAAGCAAATGCCGCCGAATCCTCCCACATCTATCACAGGCACAATCGATACCGACGATATGTTATCAATGAATCTCTTGTCTGCCGCCGAACAGGTGGGCTTTCAGAGCAAGATGCTCAAACGTCATTACCGCTCACGGCACCCGTCGTTGATCGATACTCCTAACCGACTTGAATACGATACCGAACTGCGAACAGTTCCATCGCCTCTCCCGTCGGACAAGTTTGGGCTTCACTATCACTATGTCGAAAGCGTCTATGATCGCAAGTCACGAACGAACGTCTTGGAAGCCGAGGCGATCGTAGAGGCGGTTCGCGCTCAGATCAGAGAGAATCCTGGCTACACAATCGGTATCATCACGATGAACGAACCTCAGCGCGCCCTTATAAAAACGCTTCTGGAAAGCGACAACGGGAACGCGGCGATTCCCGCGACAGCGAATCTGTTCGTTCGAACCATCCAGGACATTCAGGGAGAAGAGCGCGATACGATTTTTGTATCGCTGACGTATGGACGCACCGAGACCGGTGAATATCACCGGAATCTGGGTCCTATATCTGCCCCACATGGCGAGAACCGTGTCAACGTGGCGATGACCCGCGCTCGCTATCGAACATCAGTGTTCAGCGCTTATGAGGCAACAAGCTTACCGATGACGGGCAGTAAAGGGGTGGAGGCTCTCCGCTTTCATCTTCATGCTGCCCAAGCAGGACACCAGGCGCTCGCTGGTAAGGAGTTTAAGAGCGCACTTGCGAAGGACCTCGCCCCCGAGCTCTACACGGTCAAACGGTTCGGCCGCGCACTTATGGTTCGAAAGGGGCCAAGAAGGTTAGGCGGATCCGATTGGAAGTATATCGGCATGATTTATCTCACTGGCACTGTCAACGAGCTTGAAGAGGCATCCGAGAAAGAGCAACTGCGGTACGCTGGCTGGAGGGTCACCGACTTTCCTCATGACTTAGTGGATGTCAGTGACATTGCGGATCGACCGGAGCAAAAGGCACTAATCCGCACTCTCAATGACATGAGTAGGTACTCGTAAGTTCGTCTAACAGGCCCTCAAAATTACCGGGTCCAACGACTGCGCAGCAGCGTTAGTTTCAGCCTGCTCTAGGGCAAGCACCGCAGAACTAAGAGTTCAAATTTAAGACAATCGCGAGAAGAAAGACATGAGTTCTTTTCCTTATCCATGGGGCAAGATGCGGCCGAAGGCTTGGCGCAATGCCTTGAAGCGCCAACTGACCGAAATTGCCTCGCTGCGGGTGGATGCCGCCACAGCCTACCAGCGGATCAATAAGCAATGCGATGACAATGAATTGATGATTCGTCAGCAGATCGAATTTGTCGACAAGGTTACGGTCGGTGGAAAGTATGATAGCCAAATTGCTGAGGTCCTTCTACCAAGCTACCGTCACGTTTTACGTATGGACGACTCGACAGAAGTTACTGTCCGGTCTGAGGCCCGCCTGCTGCGCAAGTCGCGGGCTAAGGTCCGAGTGACGAAAAATTCAGTCATGGATATCATGCGCGGAGTGAGCCCCTTGGGTCCAGTCGTGAGCGTTGACCATATCAACGTTAATTACACGACATTGGAATCGCTTGTCGGCTTTGAACAGCACGCCCCTGCGGGTCCAAACCCCGGCGACAACGCTGCGGGTCAAGAGCATCCGACGTTTGGATCTTCTGTTAGCGGCGAGGCTGCTTTGGAGGCCGAGCAGCAGGAACAGGCTGAGAAGATCGCGCAGCAAAATGCGTTTGTGAGTTTTGAGGAAAATTCAGCCGGTGGCCTCGAGCAACCGAGCGAAAACAGAGCTTGCTATGACTTTTCGGACCCGTGTGACGAGGAGCGGTTTCCGCCCGAGCTGACTCTTCTGTACCCAAAACTCGAAAGGATCCGCAACTTCAGGGTAGTGCTTCCTATCGATGAAATGCCTGAAGACGATTACAAAGCATGGGCGAAGGCCGTATGGCATGGCGATCTGCCGGCGGATGAGCAAGAGGAAAACCTGAACATCGATATGAAGTATTATGGCAGAGGAAAAGCTTTCATTGCCAACACAAAAAGTATGCTTTGGGACCATATTTTAAACGAGCATGACCGAAGATTAGTATGGCCATGGGTTCGCCTACGTCTCCAATTCGTCGATACATTCATGCTCAAACATGAAGGTAGCAGCTATGGCGATGATGACTTGGATGGTCTGGCCAAATTCGATTATATGGTCGAAGGTCAAGTGACCCCCGAGCAGCGGCGCCAATATGTTCAGATCATCGATTTGCTGCAGTGGCCAAAGGGCACGTCGCGCCGTGAGCTTATTCTGAGAGCCGACCCTGCATATGATCTTGACCTCCTTTACGAGTATAAATCATTGCTCGATTACTCCTCCGACGCTGGCCCAGCGAAAAACATCCCCGCCTGGAGAAGAATGCGGGAGCCGCGGCCATCCAGCGTGGATGATGCACTCATGCGGCTATATGAACGATCGAGCGAAACACGGTTGGTTTGACAACTGCTCTTGAAGCTGACGTGTCTTGGTAGACACCCGTGTGAGGGTGTCTACTCTCATGGTAACTGACTTTCCCCACGTTCCACAGTCTATGAACAAACACAGAACGGCTCAACAGCGTTCGGGTGCCTGAATCGGTACCTTCACGTCTCAGGAGGAAGGCGACATGGCCGACCAGGTTCGACCTATAAACGACGAAGGCGAGCTGGAAGTTGAGGTTACTGCCGTCATAGAGGACTTCGGTGGCGATCCACGCGCTGTCATCAGGGCGCTTCTCGTCGAGCAGGACATTCTTGAGCAGCGGATCGGACGATTGCCTCGGCCCTGTCGTTCGGTTATGTCCGCGGCCGCACCGGCGTTGACCCCGAACAATCCTGCTGAAGCACGGGTTCTGAAGTTCGAATCCCATACCTCATGGATATTCGAGACCATTCCGGCGGTTGAGGGCTCCTGTGATCGCTGACAGGCTGGAGTCTTTACGGCCTACACGCGACTTTCTCGCGCGGTCCTTGGCCGACATTCCGTTCAGCGGTCCGCATACCGTCAGTTCGACGGTGTGGTGCAGGCGATCGATGGATTGGCCCGGTCCTGCCGGGCAACGCGCGCCCCCGCGATCGTGGCAGAAGTTTTCATTCAACGACCTTATGCAGACCCAAGAGCACGTAAGCCTGGATGCCGCGGCGGGGGCTGGCGCCTCGTCCGGGAAGATCCTATACGGTCAGGACAGTCGATCCAGTGGTTTTGCGGGCTTGCAGATCCTGATGGGCCCTCGCCGCCTCCCGCAGCGGATACGCTTGGTTGACCTCGATCCTGACCGTGCCCGAGAGGACGACGTCGAACAGGTCGCGGGCGATGGCCAGCAGATCGGTCCGTTTGTCCGCATAAGTCCGCAAGGTGGGGCGTGTCACGTAGAGCGAGCCCTTTTGGGCCAGAATCCCGAGATCGACCGGCTCGACCGCACCGGAGGATTGTCCAAAGAGCACCATGAGCCCTCGTGGAACAAGACAATCCAGCGAGGCGGAGAACGTGTCCTTGCCAACCGAGTCGTAAACCACCGGGACCATCTTGCCGTTCGTGATCTCCCTCACCCGCTCGACGAGGTTTTCCCGCGTGTAGACGATGGGATGATCGCAGCCATGGGCCCTGGCGAGTTCGGCCTTCTCGTCGTTGCCGACGGTGCCGATGACGGTCGCGCCTAGCGCCTTGGCCCATTGGCATGCGATGAGACCGACCCCACCGGCAGCGGCGTGGAACAGGATGGTGTCGCCTTCCTTGACCTTGTAGGTCTGCCGGAGAAGGTACTGTGCTGTCATCCCCTTAAGCATCATCGCAGCCGCCTGCTGATCCGAGATGCCGTCCGGCAGCACAACCAAGCGATCTGCCGGCATGATGCGTTCTTCGGCGTATGCTCCCTGGGGACCTCCCGAATAGGCTACCCTATCGCCGACCTTCACATCCGAGACACCGGCTCCGACCGCCTCGACAACACCCGCCGCCTCGGTGCCGAGGGCGCTTGGCAAGGACGTGGGATACAAGCCAGACCGCACGTAGGTATCGACGTAGTTGAGGCCGATGGCGGTGTGGCGGATGCGGGCTTCTCCCGGTCCGGGCTCGCCGACATCGACCTCTTCCCAGACGAGAACGTCAGGCCCTCCGGTCTCATGGAAGCGAATGGCGTGAGGCATGGTGCGATTCCCTTCCGTGATCGATCGTGGCTTTACCTTAGGAGACTACGGACGGTCCGCAAGGGGGAGGAAAAGCAGTCCCTGCCTCGAAGTTCCGGGTGCGGGCGCATGAGTTTCTCGAACCTCGGCGAATTGTATCGGTAAGTCTAACTATGGATGTATTGCCATCTTGCTTCCTCAGGCTCGAGCCTTGCCCGCAAGGAGGCGTTTTCTGCTTCCAGGTGAGCGATCCAATCCCGCATGGCACCCAGCCCCTCCTCGATCTGGGGGAGCATGAAGCGTGGCATGATATGCTGCGCGCAGTTCCAGTCGAATGCTTCGAGATGGAAGACGAAGGCTCGTTCGATCCTGGCCTTGTACTCGGGATGGGTGAGTTCAGCCGCCAGGTCCGGCGCATCCGCAAGGTCGACCACCTCGACCCGGGCGTAGATCTTCAGCCGCTGCCTCCCGGCATAGTCCATCAGGAAGAGTGATGCCCGGTTATTGGCGGCGAGGTTGCCGAGGGAGATGTACTGCCGGTTGCCGCGAAAGTCGGCGCAGGCCAGCTGCTGCTCATCCAAGACGCGCAGGAAGCCTGTCGGGCCGCCCCGGTGTGGACAAGGCCCATCCGCTCTCCGAGACGGTGGCCATGTAGAAGCTGTCCCGCTGGGCGATGAAATCGGCTTCGGCTTGCGTGAACTTGTTGAATGCGCGATGTCCCTTGAAGTCCTGCCAGAGGTGGTCGCTGCCCATCGCGGCCTGCGCAGCACGAACGCTCGGCGTAATGGCAATGTCAAGAAAACCATAAGGCATGAACTTCTCCTTCGGGAGCCAGAAGATGCTCGGCGAGGACAATCTATCCATTACTCTGGCAAGCATAATCGATTATTTATGAGAATGACTCTCTCAAAATATGGAAGAATCGGTGGACCGCCTTGAAGCGATGTCGATCCTGCTCCTGACGGTCGAGAAAGGCAGCTTCTCGGCCGCGGCGCGGGAATTGCGCATGCCGCTGCCGACGGTCAGCCGGAAGGTGAGCGAACTGGAGGCCCATCTCGGCACGCCATTGCTCATTCGCACGACCCGCAGGTTGAGCCTCACCGAAGCCGGCACGGCGTATGTCGCTGCGGCCAGGCGCATTCTGGAAGAGGTGAATGAAGCCGAGCGAATGGCGGCGGGCGAATTCATCACGCTCCGAGGCGAACTCATCCTAACGGCACCGGTGTTATTCGGCCGTCTTCACCTGCTACCCATTGTAGCGGAGTTTCTTGATGCGTTTCCTGAGATCGATGTGCGGTTGGTCCTGTCGGACCGGAACCTTCACCTGATCGACGATCACGTTGACATGGCGGTGCGGATCGGCTCCCTGCCGGACAGTAGCATGATCGCGACCCGCGTCGGCAGCATGAGGACCGTCGTCTGCGCCAGTCCGCGGCTCCTTGGCGTTCATGGGTATCCGAAGACACCGGACGATCTCGCCGGCATGCCATGTGTGAGTTTTGACATGCTGGCAGCCCAATCCAATTGGGTCTTCCAGGGTCGAGGTGCCAAAGCCGCCACTCAGGTGGCGGTGCGACCGCGTCTGATCACGTCGACGGCTGAGGCGGCGGTGTGGGCTGCGGTGCAGGGCGTGGGTGTCACCCGGGTGCTACACTACCAGTGTGAGCAGGCCGTCTCGGACGGGAAGCTCGAAATCGTCCTGTCGGCGTACGAGCCAGCCCCGCTGCCGATCCACTTACTCCATGCCGGACGTGGTGCACTGCCGCTGAAGATGCGGGCCTTTCTCGACTTCGCCCCACCCCGATTACAAGAGCGGCTGGACCACCTCTCATAGAACTTCCGGTAACGACCGCAACAACTGTCGAGCCGTGAACATCCGCACCGAGTCAGGCAGCGGCATAGCGGCCCTTGAGGAAGTTCTGGGTACGCAAAGATTGCTACCCTCGAGCGTCTCAGGATTGCCAAAACCAGACGGTCCTCATCCTTCCTTGCCTACCTTGTTGATCGTCCAATTCTGCCGGCCTACGAACCATGAAGTTCAGACGGCCACTGCTTGGTGGCCGGGCGAGCCGAAGCGGCCATGCCCTCCTCCTTGCCCTAGTGCAACTCCTGCGCACGAGGGGCCTTCACCGGCAGTTCTTGTCGCTCCGATCAATAGCCCACAGACGACTGAGCCGCGCTAGGATGTGGTCGCTATCATTCTGGCCGCAGCCAGATCCGCTTGGCCCGTCCGGGGAGACGCTCCCTGATGGCCGAACGGCAACGGCGCATGCACACACGGCATCACGGTTCTGTCTAGCTGTGCGGGTTCACGGGATGGCAGGCTGGACGAGTGCAACAACCACAGCCTTGATCGTTTCAGTCGAGAAAATCAATCCCGCACTAAGTGTTCAGTCCCGGCATTTGATGGACCGGGTCAAAGGTGAAGCGTTTGGGCTCCTGTGTCCAGCATTTGCAGATGAACTCGTAGGGTGTGAGGCCCCTGAGGGTCTTCAGCCTTCGGCCG
>NZ_JBVVAK010000212.1:0-11235 GCF_055792825.1 Microvirga sp. GN3 | reverse complement strand
ATCAGGACAACCCGAGGTATCGTCAGAGCTGCGAGCTCGTTAAGTTGTTGGGGACCAGATCTGCGGACTTTCATCAGGGCCAGCGGTCACATGAGCCGCACTCACAGGCCGTAGATATGACTGCCCCGACCACTTGCACTCACGTTCAACAAAACCCTTGCCGGCAGGGAGCGTCCAGATATGACGATGCCTGAGACGCTGGTCGACCTCTGTGAACGGCTCAATGAGACGCCGCACAAGTGTCTTGGCTATTGCACGCCGGCAGAGGTTCTCATGAGTTCTCTGGATCCGGGCTTGCCGGGGCTGAGCAACTCTGACCAGCGCAGTCCCGGCAAACCCTGGGTGAGAGGATACCCCTAACGCCCAACCCTCGCACTTCGGCTTGATTCCACATTGCTTGATCGCTTCTCGTTGGGATGGCAGAGCCTGAGTCATAACCTCCCTGTCCGGAGCGCCGTGGCCCAGTCTGGCCGCCCCTGCTGCTCCGCCAAAAATGCAGCTGCCTCCCAATCGTACTCGACCGCCATCATTTCGACGTGCCATCCGCCTTGGGTGCGTTCGACCAAAGCGTAGCGAGCATGCGGCGACCCGGCAGCCATTGTATGCGGGAGCGGAGCGGCATCGTTAAAGGCTTGAAGCCCTACGCTGCCCGGATTCACGATGAGCCGGCCGTCGTCGAGGCGCATCACCCGCGGAATATGAGTGTGACCGCACAGGATCAGGGAGGCGCTGGCCTGGCCAGCCCGTGTGGCAGCCTCGTCCCGTGTTGCAGGACGGCAAGTCCCTTCTTCCAAGGTTTCGAGGAAATAGGTGAGGTCACTGTCTGGCGTCCCATGGACCAGGAGCACATCCTCCCCGATGAGAAGGGTCTCTGGGAGAGTGGCCATCCAATCTCGCTGCTCGGAACTTAGGTGTTGGGCCGCAAAAAGGTCTGAGGCTCCCATCTGATCCGGCGATAGAGTGAGGAGCTGGCGCTCATGATTACCGCGCACGGAGGACAGGGCGAGGCTCATCAGCCGTTCGGCTGTCGCGAAGGGCTGCAACGGTCCTGAGACGGTATCTCCAAGATTGATGATCAGGTCCGGGCGTTGCTGGGCGATGTGCGACAGCACGGCCTCCAAAGCTGCGTAGTTGCCGTGAACATCCGAGATGGCTGCGATTTTCATAACTGCCCCTGAGCAAAAAGGCGAGAACTGACAGTGCTGTACCACGGTTACCTTCACTTTGCTGGGCAGCCAAGCCTCGGCGTTCCATAAACGGCTTCGCGGAAATTCGTTGACAGTCTTCTCCCCGTGTAATCGATTACACGGGGGTGCAATGAACGACTACGACCGCGAACAGCAACACAAGCTTCAGAAACTGGAAGCCATCAACGGCGAACTGGCTCGGCATAAGAGGATGGCCCGGCTCGTCCTGCTCCTGGTTGTGCTCCTGAACGCTGTGGTTCTCGCCCTGCTGGCCCAGCATTTGCTGGGCCGGGAATGACCGTCGACGGGCCTATTGGATCCATTCATAAAGGCGCTCCATAAAGGCGGTTACGCGCAGTCCGCAGACACCCTTCCTGCTTTCGCGCGAAGGCCTGCGCGCCAATGCCCCATCTCCTTCTGGGCGAGGCTCCTCCGGGTCAGAACGGCGTAAGGTGGTCTGCCTCGGCGGTCCTCAGTCCGCCAAGAGGTGGAGCCGCCGAGAGATGGAGGCCTCCATGTTGTTCGTCGTCATCGGCAAGCAAAGGCCGGGAGCACCGGCAAGGAACGGATCGCCCGCCGCGTGAGCTGGGAGTACCCTGCCGGCATGCGGATGGTTGCGGAATACTGGCCTATGAGTACCGAGGCCGCGGTGATCGCGGTCGCCGAAGCGGAAAATGTCGCCCCAATCATGCAGGCGATCGTCGATTGGGATGACGTCTTTGACTTGACCGTCATGCCCGCGATGACTGCCGAGCAGGGCCTCGAGTTGGCGAAGCAGATGCAGGCTGGCTCTACCGCCTGAGACTTTCACGCAGGAATGCTGCGAACAGCGTTTGGATGCGTGGCCAGCGCACGGACACGCAGATCAACCCCTGATGGTCTCGCACCGACCGGAGATGGGTTGCTGGTTCTATCTAACGGTCTTCTCGGACTTACGCGCCCGTCACCTTCAGGATGAGGCAGACCGATGGCGCTTTTCGGCGCAATGGCTGAGGCAAACTCGAAAATACAGCCGTATTGCATCAATCGCTTAGCCGAGGACCTGAGCCATCCTTTGGTACCCTCTACAAATGTGGACGCTCGCATAGGATAGCTCTAATTCGGCACAGTGCTTCCTCAATGCGCGCATCGGCCCGCCTCACCCACTGAAACGTGAGACGAGGTTCTTCTGCGATCGTATGGAAACCTCGGCAACCGGATCGAACCGAGAGGCCGCGCAACCGGCCGGCCTTTTCTTGTGTCGGGCAATGTCGCTTTGACCGTTCTCAGCCCCATTGCGGACACTCGGCGTACTTCAGGAACGTGCCATTTGCAGACATTCGATAGGAACGACCTTTATCGTTGCACTGACAAAGGACTTGTAACGAAGGGGCGTGATCAACGAGGCGTCGATTAGGGACGTTCAAATTCGGAGCCTCGCTTCATCTGAGTGGCACGCATGATGATGAGATCTCTGTGGGTACCATATCCGAGCAGCTTTTCGTGGTACTGCGTACCCTCGAACGTGATGAGCAGGTAGCTGGTCTGCCCCCGATCGGAAATCGGAATCACCTGAGGATCGCTTTGTTGCACGAATAGGCGTGTTGGTAACTGGAGCCGGGTCACATAGGAGGCCTGGGCCCTTCCTGTCGGATGTCTCCCGTGCCATTCAAAGCCAATGCCGCCCGCCGCCACCGCATCCCGAAGCAGCGGCACCGGGTTACGAATTGGTCGGAGTATGATGCGGCTCTGCGTCAGCGCGGCAGTCTCACCGTCTGGTTCTCTGAGGAGGCGATCGCCGCCTGGCGGGTGGAGCGCCGCACCATGCGGGGCGGTCAACCCCACTACTCGGCTCTGGCGACCCGAACAGCCCTGACGCTCCAGGCGGTGTTTCGGCTGGCGCTGCGCTAGACCGAAGGGCTGATCGGCTCGATCCTCCAACTCCTCGGTCTGGATCTGCCGGTGCCGGATCACTCAACCCTGAGCCGCCGGGCCGAAACTCTGGAGATGCCAAGACCCGTTTCTCGCGGCGAGCCTGTTCACCTACTGGTCGACAGCACAGGCCTGCGGCTGTGTGAATCCGGTGAGCGGCTGGTTGAGAAGCACGGCACCCGCAGGCGCCGATCCTGGCGGAAGCTGCACATTGGCGTCGACGCTAAGACTGGCTAGATCCTCGCATCAGACCTGACCAGCTGCGATGTTGACGATGGCTCCCAGATCGAACCGTTGCTCGACCAAATCACAGGCTCCCTCGCTACCCTTACCGGTGATGGGGCTTACGATCAGGCCGGCGTCTACGGCACTGTCGCCCAGCGCCATCCTGAGGCCCAGGTGGTTGTTCCACCGCGATCAACGGCGGTGCCGAGCGACATGGCAGAGAGCACGCCGACCCAGCGCGACCGGTACCTCCAAAGCATCGCCGAGCATGGACGTGTGGGCTGGCAGAGGAGATCCGGGTACACTCGACGAGCCCTGGTGGAGGCGTCTATAAGCCGCTTCAAACGAGTGATTGGAGATGCGCTGCGCTCGCGTGCGGAAACCCGCCGCGCCACCGAGGCCACTATCGCTGTTCATGCCCTGAACCGCATGCTTGAGTTTGGACGCCCGAAGGCCGTCCGCATCGCTTGAACTCGGTCTGCGAGTGCAATCAATGTGTGCACGGTCGGATCCGTGCAACAAAGCCACGCAACCCCCAGGGGGTCCTCACCGATGGGCTGGTAATCGTGTCGCGATGGCAGGCTTCTGAAACCAACTCATCACCAACAGCCTCACAGAACCTTGGGCTCCCAGGCCATCGATGCCTCAATCTGGCGCACCGACGGCACTATACAGCCTCTCCACCCGTTGCTGCGTCTGTTTGTTCCTCAGGTGACTCACGCAGTGAGACGAGTTGGAATGCTGGCACCGGCTTGTGGAATCCCTTCAGCGTCAGATCCCCGACTGGAGCGGCTTCGATCTTATCCTGGAGGGAAGCTAGAACCCTCTGGGTTAAGAGTATTTGTCCCGGCCTAGCCTCGCTGCACAGGCGGCAGGCAAGGTTTGGAACGGTGCCGATAACCGAGTATTCCAACCGGCGCTCGAAGCCGACGCTCCCCAGTGTCGCGTAGCCTCTGGCCACGCCGACGCCGAACCCGAGCTCATGCCCTCGTTTCCGCCAGCCCTCGGCTAGCGTTTGGATGCCCGCACGCATGTCGAGCGCCATGCTCACCGCACGCTCGGTATGATCCGTCTGCGCGATTGGATCATTAAACAGTACCAGGACCCCATCCCCAACGAACCGCTCCAGAGTCCCCTCATAGTGCAGAACGAGTTCTTCCACGGTGGCATGGTACTCCCGAAGAACGGCCATGACCTCCTCAGGCTCCGCCGTCTCGGCGAAGCTCGTGAAGCCCCGTAAATCTCCAAAGAGGACTGTGACGTCGCGCCGGTGACTCTGTAGGGGATCCACATCTCCATGTCCCGCGATCACAAGCTCCGCCACTTGCGGGGGCAGAAACCGGCGTAGGCGGTCCATCCGCTCGATTTGCGCGACTTGCTCAGTCACCCGCTGCTCCAGCAGCTGGTTCCACTCGGCGAGTCTTCTTGCTTGGTCCTGGACCATATCGTGCAACGCCTTGATGCGCAGCATGGACCGGACCCGCGCCAGCAGCGCAGCATGGTCGATCGGTTTGGTCAGGTAATCGTCACCTCCGGCATCCAAACCCTCGACGACTTCGCGCGGATCCGACTTGGCTGTGACAAGGATGACAGGAATGTGCCGGAGCGCCGCATCGGCCTTCAGCCGCCGGACGGTCTCGATTCCGTCCAGCTTCGGCATCATGATATCGAGCAGGACCAGGTCGGGAGCGAGTTCCTTCACCCGATCGAGCGCCTCCTCGCCATCGGCGGCGGTTGCAACGTCATAGCCCTGGCTCTGAAGCCTGCGCGCCAGAAGATCGAGGTTCTGCGGCGTGTCGTCAACGATCAGAATGAGGGGTGCGTCGCGCATGTCCGTGTGTCCGCGTCATGCCAAGTATTGCTGGATTGTGGCCAGCAGCTTGCGCGGGCTGAACGGCTTGGCGACGTAGGCATCGCAGCCAGCCTCACGCGCCTTTGCCTCGTCGCCCGCGAGTGCATAGGAGGTGACGGCGATGATCGGGATATGGTGAAGGACCGGGTTGCCTTTGATGCGCCGGGTCGCGTCATAGCCGTTCACCAAGGGCAGCTGGATGTCCATCAGAATGAGGTCGGGCCGGCTCCTTTCTGCCTCGGCGACGCCGTCCTCGCCATTGACGGCCTCCAGCACCTCAAAGCCGGCGCGTGTCAGCAGGTCGCGCAGCATCCGCCGGTTATGCCAAGTATCCTCAACGACAAGGATCCGCTTCATCACGCCGCCTCCATGACCTCGTCCACTTGGATCGGCACAATGATCCTGAAGGTCGAGCCTTGCCCTGGAGCAGACTCCACTTTGATTGTTCCACCATGCATTTGGATAATACGTCTTGAGATCGCGAGCCCCAGTCCAGTGCCACCCTTTTCTCGGGTTGACGAATTGTCGACCTGATGGAACACGTCGAAGATCCGGTCCTGGTCGGCCAGGGCAATTCCCGGGCCAGTGTCAGACACCGCCAGCTCGAACGCATCACCGGCGACGCTCGCGGTGATCCTGACCGCCCCCACGTCCGTGAATTTGATGGCGTTTCCGACAACGTTCAAGAGGACCTGGGTGAGCCGCCGCTCATCCCCTCGCCCTAAGGGAAGGTCATCCGCAATGTTGACCTGCAGATCAAGACCCTTGGCTTGGGCCAGGGGCTGCGCGACAGTGAGCACGGCTTCAATGACGCTCTGAGCGGCGTAATCATCGAGCGTCAGCGTAAATTGTCCCGCCTCTATCTTCGATAGATCAAGAACGTCGTTGATGAGCGCCAAGAGGTGTTCGCCATTCGATTGGATGTACTCCAGAATTTCGTGGGCTTCGCCGGCCACCTCGCCGTAGACACCGTCGAGCAGCATTTCTGTGTAGCCGAGAACCGCATTGAGCGGCGTGCGCAGCTCGTGACTCATGTTGGCCAGGAACTGCGACTTATGCTGACTGGCGATCTCGAGCTGCCGGCCCTTGTCTTCAATCTCACGGAACAACCGTGCGTTCTGGATGGCGAGCACCGACTGGTTGGCGAAGGTCTGCATGACATCTATGGTCCGCCGAGGGAATTCCCCCTCCTCGCGCCGCATGAGAACGAACGTTCCGAAGACGCGCTCCGCGCGCACGAGCGGAACAACCAGGACGCTTCGGATCCCAGCTCCAAGGGCCACATCGCGGAGCGGCCAGCTTGGCAAGCGGGTGAGATCATTGACTGAAACGGGAGCATGTTGCCGGATCGCCGTTCCCATCACCGTTTCCGTTTCAAGAATCTGCAGGCTCCGGATCTGGGCCGACAGAGCCTCTTCAAGGCCGGCTGCCCGCCACAGCATGAATCGGCGGTTGGTTCGATCGTAGCGGAACAGCGCGCAGGCATCGGACTGCCCTAACGCCATGGCTGAGGCTGAGATCAGATTGAGGACGCGGGTCAGGTCGAGAGTGCCGCTGACCGCCTGGCCGGTTTCTGCCAGGGCCTTGAGCTCCTCGACGGAAGTGGCCAGTGCGACGGATTGCTCCTGCAACTCCCGGACGAGCCGGGCATTCTCGATCGCGATCACGGCCTGGTCAGCGAAGCCAGTAACCAGATCAACCTGCTTGTCCGTGAACGGCTCAACGTGATTGCGGGCGAGTGCGATCACGCCAATGGGCTCTCCGTCGCGTAACAGCGGCACGCCCAGCACAGTGCGGAAGCCGCCGAAACTCCGTGCCTCTTGCCAAGTGTAGCGCTCGTCCGTCGCGACATCGTCAAAGTGCACCACGCGTCGTTCCGTGGCAGTTCGCCCGACCACAGTTCCCGATGCATCGGACCGGATCGGATTGTCTTCGATAAACTGCCTGAAATCTTGCTCAAAACCGAACGAGGCTCTGAGCCTGTAAAGCCCCTCCTCCAGGCGAAACAGAAAGCCCTTGTCCGCACGGCAGAGTTGGGTTGCCGTTTCCACGAGTGTATCGAGAACCGGCTGCAGGTGAAGCGTCGAGCCGCTGATGGCCTTGAGCACCTCGCCTGTCGCCGTCTGATAGGTCAGTGCTTCAGCGAGTTCGTGGGTGCGGGCTTCGATCTCCCGGTAGAGGCGTCCGAGTTGCTCGGACGTCTGATTAACGTTCGCCGCCAGCATTCCAAGCTCGTCCCGGTTGGTGACGGTAACTTGCTGCGCAAAGTTGCCGGCGGCAATCTGCCGAAGGTGAGCTTCGATCTTCTGGACTGGTCCGATCAGCGACCACGAGATGATGTATCCAAAGCCAAGCGCCAGCATGATACTGGCGACAGCGAACGAAACAACAATCCTCCGGGAGGTCACGTAGGCTCTTTCCGTTGTATCAATGGCGTCAACCATGTCGGCCTCGGCTAGATTGACGAGCTGGTTCGTCAGGCGCTCGAGGCGGTCGGCCAACGGGATGATCTGCGCCTGAACGTCGCGCGCCTCGTCCGTCCGGGCTGCCCGAATGAGGTCTACGACACGCACTACCTCAGCTGTGAACTGATCGTAGTTCTGTCGAACTTGCCTGAGGAGATCCGCTTCTTCGTTGGCGACAAACTCCATGCGGTCGAGGTCGTAGCCGAATTGTCTGAGTTGACGGAGCGCCGAATCGAGCATCCGGCCGTCCTGAAGCAGGAGCGCGGTCGAGATGCTGTAGAGTTGGCTCGTCGTGTCGTGCTGAACCTGATGATAGGCTGCGATCTTTCGTTGCAGCCTGATCAATTCATTAGTTTCGTCATTGACCCCGCTCAATACCTTCAACCCGACCGTGCCAAGCACGATCAGCAAGCCGACAATCGAGAGAAACGCGATCAGAAGCTTGGTCTGAACACGCGCTGGCCATCGCGCTACCAAGCCAATTAAACGGTCCCCAGGCTTAGTTGGATTCGTTGGCGAGGCTGAGAAGATCACGCCGGAACTCCTCCAGATCAAATCGAACCCCCAGATACTGAACACGCAGGATACCCTTCGGGTCGACGAGCGATGTAAGGAACGTGTGGTCTATATCTCCTACGGAGGTCTCCCTTGCAAACACGCCGTACTTCCGGGCTACGTCGCGAATGGAAGCTGGATCACCAGTCAGAAATGCCCAACCTCTCAGGTCTGCGGAGAAATTGTCGGCGTATTGCCTGAGCACTTCCGGGGTGTCCCGCTCCGGGTCGACGGTGATTGACACGAAGGCAACCTTTGGGCCGAACGCGGGGCCCAGCTTGTCCTGCACACGCACCATGGTATCGGTCAGCAAAGGGCAGCTATCGGTACAGGAGGCAAAGATGAAGGTCACCGCGACCACTCTGCCGCGGAAATCGCGGAGCGACACGTGCACGCCGTCCTGCGAGGTCAGAGTAAAGTCCGGCGCTGGCCTGATCGCAGGCAGGCGTTGTTCGTGTGGAGCGTCGTGCGCGTGCACCGGACAGGAGAGAACCCCTAGCAAGAGGAGACGTGTCGGCCACCTGCTCATGTCTTCAACTCACGCTTGATCTCGTTGAGAAAGCGCCAATCCGTCCCATTGGCGATGATCTTTTGCGGGCTTGATTTGATCATACCGCCTTCGCGGAGACGCAACGAGAAGAATCGGATCGTGTCCTCTGGGTCATGATCCCGCCATTTCGCGTACGAAATTTCCTTGAGCGCCTGAAGCGCAGGCTCGTACCGCTTAGTATAGCCGCCATCGACCAGGAAGCGAGCCACCCGTTCCGGCTCCGAGACGCACATCTCAGTGGCTTTGATGATCGCCCGCACGACCCGCTTAGTGGCCACTGGGTATTTTTGAGCGTACGTTGCATTACTTGCCAACATGCAGCAGAAATGCTGCGACCAGGGTCGATCCTGGATGCTGTTTACAATGACATGGCCGATCTTGCGGGCGCGTAGCTCCTGGGGCTCAGGCGGGAAGCCGAGGAACGCATCGGTCTTGCGCTGCATGAACAGGTCGAGCGCCTTGACGTCACTGGTTATCCAGTTGATGTCCTTGAGGGGATCGAGGCCGACATTGGTCGCCATTGCGGTCACGAAGACATGCGGGTCCGATCCGAGATTTTGTCCAACGCCGACCGTCTTGCCCTTCAGGTCGAGAACACTGTTGATGCCCTCGTGCGCGAACAACTCATAGCAGCCGACATGCACGCCCGCGAGTACTTTGATGGGTGCCCCCTGATCGATTGGGATGGCGAGAGCTGTTGCGAAGTCCAAGGCGAAATCGATGTCGCCACGCCCCAGCATCGCGATCGATGCAAGGCCAGCCTGCTGGTCGATATACTGGAAGTCCGTCAAGCCCTCGGCACGGATCAGCTCTTCCGCGATGAATTGCGGCGCGATGCAGATCCCGGGCCCTCTTGAGAAGCGAACGGTGGTCGTTTCGAGCGGTGCCTCCGCAGCGTGGGCGCCGCGGACGCCCGCTAGAGCTGCAGCGCCTGAAATTGTGAGGTCGGCGAGGAATTGGCGACGAGTTTGAAGGATTTGCATAAGGGACCTCCTCCGGTTCATTTCGGATCAGGCAAGTCCAACTCTCAAGCGACACGTGATCTTACGAAAAAGCGCAGATGTGTACCTTCGAGACATCCCTCGTCGAACAAGCTGGGCCGTGCCGTTGGGTCCAGGCGTGTCCTCTTCAACGACAGATGGCGGCTGAGTGCCCCGGATGACTCGACGGCAAAGGAGCCGGGATATGCGGCCCGGGAAAGAATTGCCAGAACCAGGGGGCGGTCTTGCCTCTGCATGCGCATGAGGTGCCTCATCGGATGAGACATTCTATCACGAGCGGAGATCCCGGAGAAGACAAGGCATTCTCAGGGATGGATAGCCGCAGTGCGCCGGCACAGATATGCAATGCCCCCTAGCCACGGGAGCGAAGGTCGTCGTTGAACTCCCAAGGGGGAGCACGAGATTCTGTGGGGCAGCCAATGTGAGAAGCCTCTCCGGAAGGCTACGATTAGGCCCAATTGACGGCAGTGCAATGGGAGCCAAGACCACGAGCGACTTGTTGCGCCGCATTTCCTTATGCTCCCGTCGCATCCGGCCTGCTCCATAAAGGCTTCTTGGATTCACGCTCACCACGGGCTCAGCAGCACCTCACCTGACGGCCACGCTTCGGACCGTGCGGCACGGGCGATCGCTTGCCTGATCACTTGTGCTGGCCAGGAACGGTCCATTTGTGCCAGGAGCCCCTCGATGACGGGAACGCCGCGCCCGCTGCACGTCAGCCTTGTCGCCATCCCTGATGCGGTCATCTCGACCCTGACCGGGATCTACGATGGGCATCGTCAATTTAACGGCTTGAGATAGATCTGCTCCTCTGGAGCGTCAGATCAGAGGCCAGCAGCGATGCCCAGCGAGCACTTCGATGTCAACGACCTGCAACGATCGAAGGTAGTGCTAGAGGGCCTGTCAATCTTGGCGCCAGCCGCCTGATCCAGATCACCAACAATGTCTGCAACGTCGGGACCAGTCGCGATCATGGCTTACCACCTTCCATGAAGGAGCCTTCTTGGCGATAGGTATGGCTTGTCGATGCGGATGATCTGGTCCATTTCAGCTCGGCTGACCCGATACCCGTTCAGGACAGGGTCGTAGACGAGGTTCTCCCACGGGAAGACGTAGCAGCAAGCACCGAACCCAAGGAAGCCGTCCACGACAGCATCAGCGAAGACAAGGTGGCCATGAGCGTCCCGGTACCGCCGCTTGCCTGCACCGATCCGCCGACCTTGAGGGTCAAAGATGGCTGCGCCATTGATCTGGTTATCCTCGACAAGGATATTCCATGAACTGGCTTGGTTCATCGCCATGCACTATCCTTCCCCTTGGGGCGGACCCGGGTCGAGCAACAGTCCGAAGTCTCGTAGCCATCACCGGACCGGGATGCCGTACTGAAGGCCTCCCTTGGTCCACAGCGCGTTCTGACCGCGCTTGATCTTGAGCGGAGAACCCTCGCCGACGTTGCGCTCGAAGCTCTCGCCGTAATTGCCCACGTGCC
>NZ_JBVVAK010000211.1:0-11252 GCF_055792825.1 Microvirga sp. GN3 | reverse complement strand
TGGCGTTAGCCGGCCGGCGCTTCGAGAGCTGGGACGAGATCACCGATGCGATCCACGGCGCCACCGTCTACTGGAATGCGCATCGCCATCCCTTCGTCTGGGGCCAACGCCGCCGGCATCGCCCTCCTACCGAGGGCGGCATGACTTACCGGATGCACCACTTAGACCAGAAACGGTAGCTGAGAAGTTGGCTAAGGTCGCCACGACTTAGCGGCTCTGGTGTGTCATCGCACAGACCCATCTTAGAACCTTGTTAAACTGAGGATGCTTCCTCCCTTAACCAACCAGCTCCATCAGTTGAGCAATCCTGGTGGGGCTTCTTTGTGCCTGAGCGCGAAATGCTTTGGTGCAACTCAGGACTTGGGTTCTTTGGCTTCTCTGAACGGCACGATCAGAACTGTTTGACCAGTCTCGTCGTCGATCTGCACCATAAAATCATTCTGCTGATCGGAGGACAGGTCCGTCCAGTACGGAACAACCTCCATAAAAATCTTTGCCACTCGCAAGGCGACCCGACGGGCAGCTTCAACGTTGGGCAAATCATAGCCTTTGGGATACCTGATCCGGTTATGCTGACTGCAAATAAAGAGACTGTACTGAGGCATGGCTAAGAGGAATATTAGCCAAATACAACAAGCCAACAATCCTCTCTTAGGGATTACTTCGCAAATCGGCATCAATCAGTTCAGTTGCTGGCGCGACGGCTGCCCCTCCTGCATCAACCTTTCTTCGTAGGCCAAAGCGACCCTCAAAGCACACCACCGTTCTTCGGCTTCGGTGAGTTTGGCGGCTGCTTGCTCATACAGGGCCAGTGCGGCCTCTTCGTCGGTAAACAGGGGTTCAAGTGGACCGAGCGACTGCTCTCGATAAGCATGGTCTAATGCCTGTTCCAGCTTCTCACGGACAATCGCCAGATCATGAACAGCTTGCCGGTACTTGAGTTGCGCCTTCTCAAGCTCACGGCAAGCCTCGCGAAAAGCTTCAAGGCAAACAAGATTGGTCACATCCCCAAGCCCGTTCTCCCATCAAAGAGAACTTAGCTTAACATCTTCTTCGAGGATGAGCCTTTACGTCCGCCGACTAAGACTTTCCGAGCTAAAGCTATTGCGGAGTACGCGAAGCGTAGTAAAAGTCTACGTCTATCGTAAATGTTCCTATAGTAAGAAAAACATCAGAAACTTATTCATCGACGAGCATCTTTTCAGGGAAATAGAAATGTGCAATTTTCATGGTGGAACTTCTTTTCGCCACAAAGCGTTGAGGAGCCGACACAACTAACCCTCCAATCACATCCCAAATTCGTCGCCCGACGGATGAAAGCCAACAAATAACTACATGAGCGATTACCTCACTCCTGAAGCTTGCCTTGGATTTGCTGCACCTGAGGACCGAGTAGTTTCACTCAACGTTCCCCTTGCGACAGAAGACGGACAGAACAGCTCTTATCATTCCTTTGATGTTGAGTATGACACAGAGCAGCCTGACAAGCTGACAATCCGCCTTTTGGAATTAGATCAGCATGGGTTCATCAGAACTGCGCTACAAAGCGCCTCGTTTCCCGCTGTTCTGCTGGCTGATTTAGTCAGCAAACGGAAAGCCACCGATGAGGAAGTCGCTGAATGGGAAAGTATAGCTGATGAGGATTGATAGCGTCCAGCGTCCTCTCGTCAGTCGATATGCCAACCTTCAAAAGAAGCAGATTGCCTTTCGCGCGAGTCAAAAGGCGCCTGTCTGAAAGCAGGATTTACGCTTTCCCAAGGCAGACTGGCTAATTAATCCATGAGCCAT
Source organism: Microvirga sp. GN3 (assembly GCF_055792825.1). NCBI lineage: Bacteria > Pseudomonadati > Pseudomonadota > Alphaproteobacteria > Hyphomicrobiales > Methylobacteriaceae > Microvirga > Microvirga sp. GN3. The sequence continues at coordinate 9,464 of NZ_JBVVAK010000211.1, read as the reverse complement.
TTGCCTCACCGAAACACAGCAGACAAAGAGATTGAAATGACTATTGAACAGAGTGGACAAGCCATTGTCTTCACCGATGGCGCTTGCCTTGGAAACCCCGGACCAGGAGGGTACGCAGCCGTTGTCAACATCGCAGGAGAAGAGCAGATCATATTAGGTCGGGACACGGCAACCACAAACAACAAGATGGAAATGCTTGCTGCGATCAAGGCGCTTGAAGCTGTTCCACATTCCACTCCGATCGTCATTCACAGTGATAGTCAGTACGTTATCAAAGGCGCGACCCAATGGCTTCGCGGATGGAAAGCTAAGGGTTGGCGTAAAGCTGATGGTAAGCCTGTGCTAAACCAAGAGCTTTGGATGAAAATGGATCAGCTAATCACCGGTCGCAGGATCACTTGGCAATGGGTCAAGGGTCACGCCGGGCATGAGCAAAACGAGCGGGTTGACGGCCTTGCTAATACCGAGGCACAGATGGCTGCTATGGCGATTAAGTTTGCTGGAAGATCAAGATAACAGCTTGCATACGGATTAACGATCACCCTCTCAGAAGCTCATTACTGCAACTGAGAGGGTTTGCTGATCTTTGTGTTTGTCAGGGTATTTTGAGTCCCTGAGCCGCACCTACTGGCCGACAAAGGCCGAAGCCAAGATCGTCGCTGCATACGCTGACACAACGAAGAACGGGCCAAGCACTGAGGCCGACACAAGCAGAACCAGCGAGTTCTTGAGAGTACGCATCGTGAGCCTTTCCACTGTCTTGCCCAAAGCGTAAGACACGGAACGCTAACCATCGGTTAACCTTGGCTATAAGATGCAGGATATGAAGAACCCTCGCAGATAATGAACCATCCGGCTTACATACGAGGGCTTGCCTTCCATCAGTCGCAGCGGCGAACGCGCCGAACCTCAACGCGACCCCAACGGTCCCGTTCTTCAATAGTGACGTTGCGGCAGCGTTCTTCATAACGACCATAGAGGCGACCATCGCGCCAAGCATCCCGCCTGCCCTGTTCATAGGCCCGTTCGCGTTCTGCCTCTTGGCGCTGACGCCAACGCTCACGGCGCTCACGTTCCTCCTGCTGAGGATCGCGAACATCAACCTGAGGGCGACCGTCTGGGCCAATACCAAATTGAAGGGTTGGCTGAGCTGTTGAGGGTGAAGCGAGGACAAGGCTGGACCCAATCGCAGCAGCAGCAAGTAATATAATTCTCTTCATTAAGGGCGTATCCTAACAACTGTCGTGGTCAACCTTCTGACCTTGACCTTTACAACGCTGCGGCACCTGCCCTCATACCAAGGCGAAAACATGGCCTTGTGCCGCCGATGATCAGCTTGGCTCTGCTGCTGAAGGCGTTGGTTCTAAAACAAAATCTCTGAGCCTATTTCTCAACACATGTTCAGTCCTGTTCCCCCTCCGGCACCGCGTCGCTTGGCAATGGTCAAAGGCCATCCTGGGCATGGGCAGAACGAGCGGGTTGGTGCTCTTGTTAATACTGAGGCACAGATGGCAGCTATGGCGATTGGATTTGCTGGAAGAGCAGGGTAGCGGCTGACCTACTGACTAACAATGAGCCCTCCCAGAAGCTAATGACGGCAACGGGGAGGGTGCTGATCTGTGGGTTTGTGACGGTATTTTATGAACCCTCGTATCGCATGAGACAAAGAAGGCACGTTAACATGGTCGAGTGTGCCCTCTGTCCAACCGAGTTTAGATGAACAACTCTCCCACAGGAGGTGAGGCCTGTCTGAGTGCGACCTGTACATCCTCCCAACTGGCATACAAGAGCGTAATGTAGTCCGGCGGCTTGCCTGATGTATCACTTGCCTGATTTATCACTGGCCCCGATGGCTCTCTGTCGTAGTCCAGATAAACCCTCGTCTTGTCGATCTTGCCGTCCCCGTTGAAGTCGAACTCTTGGTAAGTTGTCCCTTCAGCGACGGCGTCTCCGCCAACGAGGAGGAGGCCAACTCCCTCACCGAAGACGATCGCGTCGCCCTCGGAAGGGTTTAGGTCTGTCACCATATCCTTACCGCCATCCCGCACGAAATGGTACGTGTCTGGCCCCTTACCACCGATCAGCCAGTCGTTTCCCGCTTCGCCATGAAGGTGGTCCGCTCCCCTTCCACCAAACAAATAATCGTTGTTAGGCCCACCGAACAGCGCATCATCCCCGCCATACCCGAAGAGCCAGTCAGAGCCTTCAAGGCCACGGAGTTCATTGGCGAGTCTGTTCCCAAACAGGTAATCATTGCCGCTGGTGCCGTCTACATTAGGGTCAGCTTCTGTCGCGTATCTGATGGCCATTTTCTCCTCCCATCAGAGCCAGGCTCAGTCGCCTAAGTACGAGCTTAGTCCAGCAATGAGGCGGCACTCTGACGCGACAAACTCTCGGCCAACAACGGGCGCAGCACGACACCGATAACCATGGGGTTGCTTGTGAGCCTTGCCCATGCCGCTGGTAAGCCATAGTCATCCAAATCGGAGGGATGCTACAGCGGAGAGGTCTTAGGGGAACATCAGCGCCGAGACCAACACACTGACCATGAAGGCCAACAGGATTAAGAGCGGCACCAGCACTGAGGCGACTACGGTCAGCAACAGGGACAGACTGAGGCGTCGCATGGCAAGGCTCCCCCATGTCAGTGGGTAAAGCCTACGGCAAACCATGGCCGTAATGTGTTACATAGCGTAAGCCATAAGGGGGAGGCTAAGCTTTTTGCTGCAAAAAATCTCTGAGCCTATCGCTCGGCCCTTGTTCAGCCGGTACTGTCAAGTTGACTCGAGTAGACGACGCTGCCGCTAGGACGGCCATCAAGCCGGTCCACATCAGCCTGCGAAGGCAGAGCCGGTGGCGTCGCGCCACGTAGCGAAGGCGCGATCTCGTGCAACGCGGTACGCGCTCGCGGAGAGGCGATGGCGGCGGAGCTGGAAGTGATTGTGGATTCGAGTGTGAGTGGCGAGAAACTGCTGCGCATGCCGGGCTGACTTGAACCGCCGCATGTGGCGCTCTCGCCGTCGGGCGCGTTGGTGCGAGACCTCGCAGCGATTGTTCAAGTATCGGCTCTGGCGATGTTCAACACCCTCCAGGATCTCGCGTTTCGCGGCGGCATAGGAGCCGAGTTTATCCGTCACGAGGATTCTGGGCACATAACGCAAGCCCTTCAGCAGTTTGCAGAAGAACCGCTTGGCCGCCTTGTTGCGCCGGCTCTGGACCAGCATGTCGAGCAGGTTCCCGTGCTGATCAACGGCTCGCCAGAGGTAGTGCAGCTTGCCGCGGATGCGCACGAACACCCCATCTAGGAACCACTTGTCGCCGGGTTGCGGTCGGCGCCGTTTGAGGCTGTTGGCGAAGGTCCGTCCGAAGCGCAGGCCCCACTCACGGATCGTCTCGTAACTGACCACGATGCCTCGCGCCGCGAGGATCAGTTCGACTTCGCGCAAGCTCAGGCTGAAGCAGTGATACAACCACACCGCCTGATTGATGATTACGGCTGGGAAGCGGCGCGGTACGGATTTGATGTCGTGCTCATACCCGATACCCTGCCACAGGCCCCGAGCTGTTACCAACCTGACAGTACCCTCCCGTTCAGGCACAGAGCGAACGCCGCGCCTGCGAGTTCGATCAGCTTCGATTGTGATTACGAGACAGTTACTGCATGGGGACGCTCACAACCCCCAAGCAGATCGGAGCGGAGACTCCGCGCCCGACCGCTCTGGAGGAGAATGCTGATCCGGAGCCCAGCGGATCAGCCAGAGCATGGTCGCTGCAGTATGGTTAACAGCCCATTAAGAAACCCCGTCCGACGGAGCGTCCGAACGGGCCGTAAGCTGCCGGAAAGACTTCACGAAGACTTTAAATCGCGTTCCATACAGGAGCTTCTGTGAAACAGCTGCCCTTACTGAGCGCTTACATCTGAGGTGCTGGATCGATGCAGCTGTCATCCTGGATGTCGTGAAAGCTGATGCGGACTTTGCCGATGTGCTGGGTCGGATCAGCCGCTGCCCCAAGGCCAACCACCGGGTTCATCTCGCCCACGAGGCATTCTTCAGCACTGTCGGCCAGTCTGAGCCGCACTTGGCGGTGCCGCACCCGTGCTTCGAACTCGTTGAGCAGGAGCAGGGTCTCCCGATCGACGTCGATGTCGATGCGGCCATCGCGCTGGCCATCCGCACGGGTAGCGATCTGCATACCCTGCAGCAGCTGATGGAGCTCTGCTGGCCATTCAACGATGGGGTTCTGGGTCAGTGGCATCGGCGGCCCTGGGGTTTGGATGATCCTCTCGGCTTCAACACTCTAAGCGAAGGCCATGCTTAGCGGTTCCATACACGGCCTTCCGCGAAAATCACAGCTGACAGTGAAACGCCCCGGCCAAGGGGAATCGCGATCCCTCAGCCAGGGCGTCCTCCACGCTTGGGGGCGATGGAGCGCGGTCGGGCTGATAAGCAACGCGCCCGGTGCCCGCATCCTGGAACGGTCAAGGTAAATTTTCCGTAGCAGCACGCGCATTCCATACTGCGGCTTCTGCGAATTACGCGGCCTGCCAAGGGTCATGAGGCCGACCCTTATCTAGGGGGCCATTGAGGACTGCTACACGGGCGATCTCTTCTCGGACCACGTATACCATCTTAGGCTCGATGCCCTGGAACCGCTCGATCCGGTCAGCAACCGCCTTGAGCTGGTCGAAGGTCGAAATGTTCTCTCTCTGCAACACGTTCCAGACGCTTTGGGGCAGATGGAGACCTCCGATTGGTCCCTCGCAACTTCCGTGAAAACCATTCGGCATGCGTCTTACCTGCTGATCGTTGGTCAACGACACTCAACTCAGTGCTGGCTTTCAACCCGACGGCGAGGAAGCCTAGTTTGGTTTGACCCGCGGAGTACGTCGCGAAAGGACCGTCGGACTTGGGCCGTTCGAATCCGGCTCATCGGGCAGGATGAGCAAGGCAACGGCATGTCCTTGGGAGGCTATGGCATCTGCCGCACTGAGCGCTGAAGTCTCAGCTTCCTCACGCGTGTTAAAGGCAATCTGTGTACGATCCCTGTAAGTGACCAGCCACTCATCCTGGACTTGGAAAACGACAAAACGCTCTGTGGGCATGGCGTGCATTGTCGCCTCCATGTGTTGTGGGAGGGGCTGTAATGATAGCACCCCAGCACGCTAAGGCAGACAGCGCCCTTGGGGTAGCCGATTGGAAGTGCTCCCTTAAGATGGCCGCTTGGGCATTGGTGCGCTGGTCGGCAAGCCTTCAAAACGAGGCCCTCAACAATGCAAGTCTGGCACGGGCTGATCTCCGAACCTTTAAGTTCCGGACTGACAATTATCGGGATTGCGCGACGCACTTCCGCATCCCCGTCTGCCACCGGAGGGATCCCCCTGAGAATAGCCGGGTATTTTATCTCGGAACTGTCATGAACCCGACAGACGGTAGGGGTTTGGCCTTGCTGGTTCAGTCGGCCCGCCTAGTTCCGACGGTTGTTTGCTGTTCCATACTGCGGTTTATGCGAAATTGCGGGCTGCTTTCGCGAGGCTTCTTGAGGGTCTAATCTCGCCCGTATTTGCGGTTAGGTTCTGCGCTACTGGCTGAGGTGTGGCTCATGCTCGTGACCACGGACAAAATCGAAGCGATCGCGCGGACGCTCTACGACGCTCAGGACTGCACGCTGGGACCGGGAGCCGGAACGACTCAAGCAGCCATTCCGGCAGTGTGCCCAGGCTGTCATTGCGGCTGTCGATGAGACTGGATGCCAGGCGAGGCCCTTGGGAATTCAGGCGCACCGCCTCGAAAGCTCGCGCAAGACCGATGATGTTGATCCAAGTGGATGCGGAGGAGAGCGCAGGAGAGCCGTCAACGAGTCCGAGGCCGTACAAGCCTGCTCTGTGGCCTGCCAGACCTCCGCCATGCTCGTGGCTCGTTCCCCCGAGCTGATCCGCTATAGCAAGGCACGGGTTGCCCAGTCTATTGCGCTGCTCCGAAGCCAGCACATCTCCCCCATGCCCCGCTACCTCCACCATGGTCCCTCTCGGATTCCCTGAAGCGCCAGCCTTGAGGCAAGCCCAATTCCATCCTGCGGTTTATGCGAAATTGCGCAGCTTCGTTTTTACACTTTGTTCGATGGATGGCTTTCGACTGCCGCTACCCGGGCGAGCTCCTCCCGGATCATCCGGGCCTTCTTCGATCCGATCCCGGGGATCTCCCATTCGAGCAGATCCGCCCCAGCCTTGAGCTGATCGATAGTGATGATGCCTGCATCCCGCAGGTCCTTCCAAACAGCCAGAGGCAAACGCAGGCCTCTGATCGGACCTTCCCTGCGCTCATGGTAATGGTGCGGCATCTGTGGCGCTCCGATCTCACAGGCGGCAGCAAGCCCTACCAACTACCGGTGGCTGCATTTGTTCACGGTTCCATACTGGCCCTTCAGCGAAATTCGCGGTGCTGCAGTTCCGTACTGAGGCTTATGCGAAATTCGCAGCCCGCTGCTAGGTATTCGCGGTTGAGCCTTGGGATGGGTTTTCCACGGTCAGCGACAGCGTAACCCGCCAGACGATCTGCCCAGCCGCGTCCTTGACGTCGACGGTAAAGTCGCGCCGGCCCCTGTCTGGCATTTCTTCCTTCACAATGTCGGGCAGGGCTTTCTTGGCCTCAGCCTTGGCCGCTTCCAGGCCGTCCAGGTCCAGCCCTATACGGTCGGGCGTGAACTCCTCGCCATCATGGATGTCGAAGAAAAAGCGAGGCATTAGGGACTCCGGCGCTTGAGAGCAACGTCCGTTAACGCCTCGCGCCCTGTTGTCCGTTCCATACTGTGGGTTATCGGAAATTCGCGGCTCAGTTGACCATCTCGGTCGGGTGATCCTGGATGCTTCTCTCAAGTTCAAGCATCCCCTTGGTGAGGCTCGCCCAGCTTCCAGCCATCAGCACTGTGGCCGAGACATTCACAAGGGACAGGACTATCACCAGGACCATCACGAGGCGGGGAAACTCTTGCGGCTGTCGACCGCGATCCCTTGACCAGTGGACCCGCAGGTGAAGGTTGGAAGCAATCATCGGGCGCTTCCTCAAAGGAATTCCAACCAAGTCGGCTGTATGATGCGCTTGCAGCGCCAACGGTGAGGTGCGCCAAGGCACCTGAAGGTGACGCTGATCGCCTTTGACGTGGCCCTCACGTGCGGTCAGGTGCATAATCAGCCGCAGTCCGGCGTCAGCCCCAGCTCGGCATACCGCTATGTCTAAGCCACTGAACCGATGCGAAGTACTGGCCAGGATTGATCGGGACATCGCCGAAGGCGAACGGCACGTGGCTGAGCAGATTGCCCTGATCAAGTGGATGAGAGAGGAGTGCCTCGACACGACCTTGGCTCAGAGCTTGCTCTGTAATCTGGAACAAATCCTTGAGCGTTGGCATGCCCACCGACAGTTGATCTTGGAAGCTAACCCGCACGACCGAGCGCAAGATCTCTAATTCCATAAAGGGCGTTACGTGCAACTCGCGGACTACCTTCTCTCCCGCACGCGGGAAGTGGCTCCGACCGCGCATGAGCCGGGCCACGCAGGATGATGTGCTTGGGCTCGTCTCGCGTCAGGCTAAACCATGATAGTCATTGCCGCCTTTGTCCTCCGCACCCTAAGCAGTTACTCCGGATCAGGCGTCTCGCTTCCGATCCCGCAGTTCTCACTGAGGCCCTCTTGAACGCTTTCCCCGAAGCCGATCCGCTCGTCCTCCTCGAATTGAGCGCTGCTGGATACAAGAAAGCCGAGGTTGAAGGGAAGGATGGGATCTCGAGCGACAGTTGAGAGCGCCTCACCGAGGCATCCATGCGGCGGACCAGGCTCGGATTCAGGTGGTGGAGCAGCAGAAGCTATGTTCGTGGCGATGGATATCGTAACTGCCAAGGCAGCTATCGATACAAGCAAGCGGGTCATAGCAAACCCTCTTTGAATGGATTCCCCAGCCATATCAGGCTCTGCTCCAAATACGGCCATGGCAAGGGAGACGCCCTATCCAAGAAGGGGACCCGGATCCGTAAACAGCCTTATCGGAAATTCATGGTTCACGCCCGCGTTCAGACAATCAAGATTCCTGTGGCCAGCAGTGGCCAGGGCAACGCGCTGCGAGGTCATCCAAGCAACGCTTAATTCATCATGCGGCGCGGCTTGGTGCCTCCTCAGACGGCATGCCATCTTTGATAGCGCCTCTGAGTTGATCCCGCAGCTCGGGCGTATCCTGATGCCCGTGCACGGCAACGGCATGCTGGACCGCCGCCTCCAGGAGTTCGCCCTCAGTATCGGCAATGATCGTGATTGAGCAGTTCATCTCGCTCGGGAATGCACGACAATCGATGAATTTGCGTCCCATAGCATCCTCCCCGATTGGGAGACATCAAGCAGCCCTTCCATTGCGTCGAATGACGGCTGCTTCGTCCACAATATACCCCTCTGGGGCTGTGCCATAAATGCCTTAGAAGCTGGCGCGGGTACTCAAGAAGATGGCCGAGATGAAGGCCAACGGCTCGCACGTGATGGTCGCGTTCAACGACGCGCTCTCGGAGGAGGCCATGGCGATCCAGCCCGGTCGCAGGATTCCGAAGAGAGCAGAAGCATGGGCGAGAAACGGCCTGTGGGGCGACCGAGGGTTCCTGACCCGAGCCCTCAAGGCCGAAATCTGCGAATGCCTCGCCGAGGGCGAGACGCTGCGCGAAATCTGCCGCAGCGAGCATATCCCGTCGCGCTCGGTGATCCATAAGGAACTGCTCGCCGACGAGGCATTTTCGGACCAGTACGCGCGCGAGGGAACTGCAGCTCGACATGATGGAGGATGAACTGCTGAAGATTGCCGATGACGCGAACAACGACTGGGTGGAGCGCCACGACAGGAAAGGCAACTGTTCGGATGGAGCGTCAACGGCGAGCACATCCAGCGCTCCCGTGCCCGCATCGCGACCCGCAAGTGGATCATGTCGAAGCGCGCGCCGAAGAAGTACGGTGACCGCATCCATCAGGAGATCGAGGCGGGTGCCGAGCCCGTGTCGTTCCCGATCGTGCGGATCTACAGCCCGAAACCACCAGAGGACGACAGCCAGGAGGCACCACGGCCTGCGCTGCGGAGTCCCGGGTAGGCGTGCGACAAGGAAGCCATCATGGCCTGGAGCATGAGCCCAGGTCTCTGGATGAAGGCGTGGGCTAAATCCATCAGCTTGGCCGTTGTGACCGTTCGCGACGCTGCCGTCAGCGGCCGCCATGTGACCCGACGGTATTGTCGCCTTTAATCCAGATGTCATGCGCCCGCCGTGTCGGAACGGCAACAAGGGGCTCGCTTCTAAGGGTTAATCCTTCTGCGGGTCTACCTGGCCGCTGGCCACGAGTGCAGGATCCCCCTCGGTCAACATCGTGCCGTGATGGATACTGTTGGGAGGTCCTCCGATGTCACGTTCACAGACCAAAGAGATCCTGCGTTCTACCAGC
>NZ_JBVVAK010000210.1:0-11333 GCF_055792825.1 Microvirga sp. GN3 | reverse complement strand
AGGCCGGCAAGGGCTTTGCCGTGGTGGCGACCGAGGTCAAGGAGCTGGCGAGCCAGACGGCCAAAGCGACGGACGAGATCTCGGCCCAGATCGGCTCGGTGCAGCAGGCGACGCAGCAGACGGTGGCGGCGATCCAGGAGATCGCCCGCACGATCACCGAGATGAGCCAGATCTCGACCGCGATCGCGGCGGCGATGGAGGAGCAGGGGGCGGCCACGGCCGAGATTGCCCGCAACGTGCAGGAGGCGGCGCGCGGCACGGAACAGGTGACCGTCAGCATCGCCGATGTGCATCAGGGCGCCGGCGAGACCGGGGCGGCGGCGTCCCAGGTGCTGGGAGCGGCTCGGGAACTCTCGCATCACTCCAATAATCTCAACCGCGAAGTCGCCACCTTCCTCTCCGGCGTCAAGGCAGCGTGAAGTTCAAAACTCACACCGCCGTTATGGTACGAGGACCGGGCCTATGAGCCCGGTCTTTTTGTGGCATCGTCATATCTGAACGCTCCCTACCGGCAAGGGATTTGTTGAACGTGAGTGCAAGTGGTCGGGTGCAGTCTTCTGTCCGGCCCGTTGATGCAGCCGGATGGCGGCTGCTGGCCCTGATGAATTCTGATGCCTGATCGCCGAGAGTGATCGATGCTCCGGGAGATCATGTTGGAAACCACGAGCATGCCACCGGACATACTCGCCAGGCGTGAACTTGAAAAGGAGGCGCACGTATTTGCGCGCCTCTGTCGAGTTGCTGTCGTCAAACTTGGATCCGGGACACCTGAAGCCGTCGCGTAACCCTTTCTGGTGCCTCAGGGGCGCATGTTTTCGCTACGTGCTTCGTTCCCGTCACTGGGCAGGTCCTGCGCGGACCCCGCGAAGGGCTCGGTTGGGCCCTTCGCGGGTCGGGTGAACCATTCCGGCCCGGTTTCCGTCATATGGATGTGGTCTTCGAGGCGGATGCCGAACCGGCCCGGAAAGACGATCATGGGCTCGTTCGAGAAGCACATGCCGGGTTCGAGGATGGTCACGTTGCCACGCACCAGATAGGGCTCCTCGTGAATTTCGAGACCGAGGCCATGACCGGCGCGATGCGGCAGGCCCGGAAGGGCGTAGTCTGGCCCAAGACCGTATTTGGTAAGAACGCAGCGTGCCGCATCGTCGACGCTGCCGCAGGTCGCGCCGGGACGGGCCGCTTCGAAGACGGCCTGTTGCGCTTCACGCTCGATCCTCCAGGCATCGGAAAATTCCCGTGTTGGCTCCTCCAGCACATAGGTGCGGGTGAGGTCCGAATGGTAACCGTCGAGCCGGCAGCCGGTATCGACGAGGATGACATCGCCGGGCGCATAGACCTGGTCGACATCGGCTCCATGGGGTAGCGAGGTCGCAAACCCGAAGGAGACGATGCAGAAGGTCGAACTACCTTCGGCGCCAAGCGCGCGATGCTGTTCATCGATGTAGCGCACCACCTCGGACGCCCGTACGCCCGGCCTGATGAAATCGTGCGCCCGGCGATGGACCTCCAGCGTCAGGCTCATGGCATGCTTGATGAGGTTGATCTCCGCCTTGGACTTGCGGCGCCGCAGATCGCGGACCAGTTCACCGCCATCGACGAGACGGTCGGCGCCGAAGGCACCCGCGAGCTGATGGTAGACGAAGAGCGGGAGGGCATCGTCGAGCGCGAGCTTGACGCCGGACGGGAGGAGCGAGGCGAGCAGCGCCGCGCTGCTTTCGTCCTCCTGCCAGACGATGATCTCGCCCGCAACGCGAGGGAGGGTCTCCACGCGGCTCCGTTCGAACCCCGGCGCAATGTAATAGAGACCCTTCGGCGTCACGAGCGCGCCGAGCAGGCGTTCGCTCTGCCGCCAGACAAGACCCGTGAAATAGCGAAGATTTTCCGTCGCACCGAGTAGCATGCCGCCCAGCCCCTTTTCCGCAATCGAGACCTGAAGGCGGGCGATGCGTTGGTACCGCTCATCATCGGTAATCCTCGGGATAGGGTGAGACCAGGTCATATCCAGCTCCATTGCTCCGGCACTTGCGGCCGGATTATTCGATTCACGGCGCGAGTGGCACGCGACGCCGTTTCGCCCGTGTCTCAGGCGATGGCCAAGAGAGACAGGCGCGGGTGCAGCCCCGTCCGGGATACGAGCGCCTCCGCGATCTGGACGGCATTGAGGGCCGCGCCCTTTCGCACGTTGTCGGCCGATCCACAGATGAAGCCCGTGCGGCACGGTCCGGTCCTCGTGGATCCGCGAGACTCAGACTGGGTCGGTCGGTGCCCGCCAAGTCGAGCGGCGTGGCATAATCTCCGGCGCGGTGCGGAGGGCGCTCGAGCTCCACGCTCACCGCTTCCGCATGGCCCACGAACACTGGCACGCGCACGCAAGTCGCCGCGACCGGGAGATCGGGAAGACCCAGGATGCGCCGGCTCTTTGCCTCCATCTTCCATTCCTCCTTCGTGCGTCCTCCAGGAACACATTGATGTGGGGCACCACGTTGAAGGCGACGGGCTTCTCGCCGCCGCCCTTGAGCGTCCGCTGCGCTTCCGCGCGGAAGGCCCGCAGGTTGAGGTCCACCGCATCGGCCTGGCTCATGAGCCGATCGAGCACCCGCCGTCCACCATCGGCTAGCCGAGAGGCAGGCAGCGACCCTGCTTTAGGACACGGTCTGAGCAATGTCGCCAGTGGATGCGGCGATCAATTCGCGCGTGTAGGGATGCATCGCCTTGTGCGCGATGAGATCCTCGGCTGAGAGCCGCTCGACAATGCGGCCCTGTTGCATGACGGCAAGCCGGTCGCAAAAATGCGCGACGACGGACAGGTCATGGCTCACGAAAACGCTGGTGACAGGCCTCTCCTGGCGAACCGTGACGAGCAGGTTCAAGATCTCGGCTTGGACGGAGGCATCGAGGGCGCTTGTCGGCTCATCGAGCAGCAGGACCTCGGGCTCGAGGGAAATGGCGCGGGCGATCGCGACACGCTGACGTTGGCCTCCGGAAAGCTCATGCGGAAACCGGAAGCGAAATCTCGCGCCAAGCCCGACCTGATCGAGCACCGTTTCGATGCGTCGGTCGATGTCGCCTAGCTCATGCAGCTTCAGTCCATCGGTGAGGATCCGGTCTACCGTATGCCGCGGGTTGAGCGAGGCGTAGGGATCCTGGAAAACCATCTGGACGCGGCGGTGAAACGCTCGCGGCGGCGATTGGCTCGGCTCGAGCCTCTGGCCGGCGATCTCGGTCCGCCCCTGCCAATTGGTGGACAGGCCCGCAAGCACTCGCAGGAGGGTCGATTTGCCGGAGCCGGAGCCGCCGACGAGGCCGAAAGTTTCGCGAGAAGCAACAGCAAGGTCGGCCTTGTGAACGGCGTGAAAACGGTGACGACCCGTCCCGTGAAACACGTCCACGGCCTCAAGGGAAATCAGAGAGGCAGCTGCCATCACGCGTCCTCCCATGTTGGATCCCGGCTCAAGGTGGGCAGCATGCGTCCTCGCGTTCCTGGTGATGGCAGGCAGGCGAGAAGCCCCCGCGTATAGGGATGGCTCGCTGCTTCGAGGTGCTTGGCATCGAGCGTTTCAACGACCCGCCCACGATACATGACCAGGATGCGGTCGCAGAAGCGGGCCACCATCGGAAGGTCATGGCTGATGAGGATGAGGCCGAGGCCGCGCTCGGCAACCAGCTTGTCGAGAAGGCGAAGAACCTGCTCGCGCACGATCACGTCGAGGGCACTCGTCGGCTCGTCGGCGATCAGGAGATCCGGGCTCGACACCAGCATGGTCGCGATCATCGCCCGCTGGCCCATGCCGCCTGACAATTCGTGCGGATAGGCGCTGTACACGCGCGTGGGATCATCGATGCCCACAGCCTTCAGCATCGCGAGGGCACGCTGCCGGCGTTCAGTTCGTCCTACTCGCTCATGCAGACGCATGGTCTCCTCAATCTGAGTACCGATGCGCTTGACAGGATTGAGCGAAAATTTGGGATCCTGCAGGATCATCCCGGCTTTCTTGCCGCGCAGAGACCGCCAGCCGCGAGGATTCAACGACAGCAGATCGGTGTCTTCCAGGCGCAAGGAGCGGGCCGTCACCTGACCCGGAGTGCGCACAAGGCCGAGAATGGCGCGGGCGGTCATCGACTTGCCTGAACCGGATTCCCCGACGATGCCGATTTTCTCCCGCCCCATGGTGAGGGAAAAGTCGCGCACCACCGGAAGAGGCCCCTCCGAGGTCGGAAAGGTTACGGTGAGGCCGTCGACCTGAAGAAGAGGATGTGCCATGGCCGGGTGCCGCTCAATCATGATGCTTCGGGTCGAGCACATCACGCAGTCCGTCGCCGAGCAGGTTGAAGCCGAGACTGACGAGTACGATCGCAAGGCCCGGAACGGCGGCCACCCACCAGGCATCGAAGATATGATCGCGCCCGGCCGCGATCATCGCTCCCCATTCGGCCATGGGAGGCTGGGCCCCAAGGCCGAGGAAGCCGAGACCGGCCGCCGTGAGGATGATGCCGGCCATATCGAGCGTGGCGCGGATTGCTGCAGAGGAGAGACAGAGCGGAAGGATCTGCCCCGTGATGATCTTGCCGCTCGGCATGCCAAGCCCACGGGCTGCCTCCACGAACTCCGAATGGCGCAGTGCCAATGTTTCGGCACGTGCCAGCCGAGCGTAAGGGGGCCATGCCGTGATGGCGATGGCAATCACCGCATTGATGAGCCCCGGTTGCAGCACGGCAACGAGCGCCAAGGCGAGGATCAGGCGGGGAAAGGCCATGACAATGTCGGTCAGGCGCATGAGCACCACCTCGATCCAGCCGCCGAAATAGCCGGCAAGCAGACCGACAGCGACGCCGAACGGTGCTGAGAGCGACACCACGAGCACCACGATCAGCAATGTCGGCTGTGCACCGTAGAGCAGGCGGCTGTAGAGATCGCGTCCCAGCTGATCGGTGCCGAGCCAATGGGCCGCGCTCGGCGGCGTGAGACGGGCCGAGAGATCCTGGGCCATGGGATCATGCGTAGCGAGGAGGGGCGCCAGGATTGCCATCAACACCAGGGCGAGCACGATGATGCTGCCGGCAAGCGTCGAGGGATTGCGGGCAGCACGGCGGATCGCCCTGGCGATCTGCACCAGACGGGCCTGTGCCCGCGAGGACGGCTCCAGGTGAGAGCCGACATTGCCGGGAAGGGGGGCTGTAGAGGTCGCGATCATCGGCTGCGTGTCCGGGGATCAAGGAGAGGATAGAGGATTTCGGAAATCTTGTTGAGCAGAACGAAGCACACGCCGACCACGAGCGTTCCACCGAGAACGGCAGGCATGTCGGCGGAGAAAAGGCTGTTGGTGATATAAAGGCCGAGCCCGGGCCAAGCGAAAACCGTCTCGGTGAGCACTGTGCCTTCGAGAAGCTGGGCATAGGCGAGCGCGATGACGGTAATGACCGGAACGAGCACGTTCGGCAGGGCATGGCGCCAAAGCACATCCGCTTCGGAAGCCCCCTTGATACGCGCCGTGGTCACATATTCCTTGCCGAGCTCCTCGATCATGAAGCCGCGGGTCATGCGCGCAATGTAGGCAAGAGAGAAATAGCCGAGGAGCAGGGCTGGCAGAGCGATGTGGGACAGGGCGCTGCGAAACGCATCCCAGTCCCCCGATCGCAGGGTATCGACCAGCATGAGGCCGCTCCACTCATCGATTGAGTAGCGATAGGCAGTGTCGATGCGGCCGGGCCCGCCGGACCAGCCGAGCTGGGCATAGAAGATGAGCAGGCCAATGAGGCCGAGCCAGAAGACCGGCGTCGAATAGCCGAGCAGCGAAATGCTGCGAATAATCTGGTCCGGCCAGCGGTTGCGCCGGTGCGCCGCGTAGACGCCGAGCGGCACGCCGGCGAGGATGCCGATCAGAATGCCGAGCGTCGATAATTCAACGGTTGCGGGAAAGACCCTGGCGATATCTTCCGAGACCGGGCGACCGCTGAGGCTCGACTGGCCGAGATCCCCTTGAGCCACGCCTTTGATATAGCGGCCGAACTGAACCCAGACCGGCTGATCCAGGCCGAGGGCCTCCCGAGCCTTGGCATAGGTCTCGGGAGACGCTTTATCGCCGACGGCAGCAACGACCGGATCAATCGGCATGACCCGGCCTACCACGAAGGTGACGAGGAGAAGGCCTGCGAGAGTCACGGCGAGCGTCGCAAAACCCCGCGCAGACGCCATGCCAGCGTAAGCAAAACTCCTCATCAGTCGTGTCCTCAGTTCTTCGTCACGTCGCGATAGACCACGAGGTCATTCGTCGGGCCGTGAATGAAGCCCTTCACTTCACCGCGCAGCGCCACCTGCGCCTGAGCCTGGAAGGTCATCGCCCAGGGCGATTCCTTCAGCACGGCACGCTGCAACTCGCGATACATGTCGAGACGCTTGGCGGGGTCACGCTCCACGAGAGCAGCTCTGGTCTTGGCCGAGAGGTCGGGAATGAGCCAGGAGTTGCGCCACGTGGTGGTGCTCTGCGGGCTGCCATCCGCATTGTCGACATTGTAGGCGAAAGCCTTAGCGTTGGAATGCGGATCCATGAAATCGGGTGCCCAGTAGAGCAGCATGCCTTCATGCTGGCGTGCCCGGTACTTGGTGATCACCTGGGCCGAAGTGCCCGGAATGAGATTCACCTTGATGCCGGCTTGGCCCATGGTGGCCTGGATCGACTGCCCGATTTCCGTAAAGGGCGAGGAGGAGATCATATCCATGTCGATGGTAAGCCCGGAAGGCACGTTGCCCTTGGCCAGGATATCCTTGGCCTTCGCGACATCGAGTTTGTAGGGGTTCTCGTTCACGGAGCCCGGGAAGCCTTCCGGCCAGAAGGTCTGGTGCACCTTCATCTGGCCCTTGAGCAACGTGTTGGCGATGCCGTCGTAATCGATGAGATACTTGGTCGCTTCCCAGATCGCGGGGTTCTTCAGCTTATCGTGCTTGAGATTGAGGCTGAAGAAATGCAGGGCCGCCTGGGGATAGGTTTCGACCTTGATCCCACCCTTGTCCTTGACGGCGGCAATCTGATCGGGTCCGAGATTGCGGGCAATATCGGCATCGCCCGACTCGATCATCAGGCGCTGGGTCGAAGGCTCGGCCACGTGGTTGAATACCACCTGGTTCATCTTCGGCGCGCCCTTGAAGGCATCCTTGTTGGCATCAAGCACCACGGCCTCGCCGGGGCGCCAGATTCGGAGCTTGAACGGGCCTGAACCCGCCGAATTGCGCGACAGCCAGGCGTTGCCGAGATCGTTGTCCTTAACGTTCTTCAGCGCCTCCTTCTCGTCGACGATGGAGCCAGGGCGGGAGGCGAGCGCGTTCAACACGAAGGACGGCGCGAATGTCTCAGGGATCGTGAGGGCCACCTCGGTGTCAGAGATCTTCTTGATCATCTGCTCCACATTGTCCGGCTTCCAGCCGAACTGGGTGAGGATGAAGGCTGGCGCCTTATTGAGCGTGACGACACGGCGCAGTGAGAACACCACGTCCTCCGGACGAATCGGATTGCCCGAGGCGAACTTGGCGCCCTGACGCAGCTTGAAGGTGAAGGTCTTGCCATCGTCCGACACGGTCCAGCTCTCGGCAAGACCCGGAGCGATCTTTTCGATGTCGGTCGGATTGTACTCGACCAGGCGATCATAGATGTTGGCGACGATCTCGCCGCTGGTGAACTCGTAGGCCTGCGCCGGATCGAGACTGACGATGTCGTCGATGTTCTTGGCGACAACGAGTACGTTCGGCGGTGACTTTGCCTCCAGCGTTGTCGCACCCGCCATGAGCGCGAGAGCTGAGGCGGCTAGCATGAGACGCATTGGTTTCATCGTTCTTCCCCTCTGTCCTTTAAGCGCCGTGCTCCAAAAGCACCGGCAGGATCTGCCTTGCGATAAGCATCGCCGACTCGACATGGCGCTCTTCATAGGCGCCTTCGCGGTCGAGCAGGTTCACGGTGCCGAGCACCGCCCCACCGAAGATGATCGGCAGGTTCATCACGCAGCCAAGGCCAAGGCCGGTGATAGTCTCGTGATCGGGAAAGAGCGGGGCAAAGCCGGCCGGGGTCTTGGCCAGGAAGGGCTTCTGCTCGGTCCGCACCCGCTGGGTATAGGCATTCGGCAGCACAGGCTTGCGGCCCCCAACCGGATAAACATCCCTATTGGTGGAATGGATGCGCTCCACCTCGCGGCCACCGGCAAGCATCCGCGCGACGGTGTAGAGCCGGTGCCCGACCGCCTGTGAAAAGGCCTTGCCGGCCGCCTCCAGAACTGCGGTGGGTTGCTGCGGAGCCGCCCAGGCCTCCTGTACGCTCAAAGCAAGTTGAATCGCGTCACTCATTCCATCGTCCTCACGGGTGTATGCCTTGTGGCGTATCGCCATTGCGAAAAACGGGCACCGTGCCAACCCAGATCACCTTCACGGGGGCCTTGCCGCGGTTGGCATAGGAATGCGGACTGTCGCCGCGGAAATGGCAGGTGTCTCCAGGGCCAAGCACGATGGTGGTCCCATCGATGGTCTGATGGAATTCGCCAGCCACGATGTAGATCCACTCTTCTCCCGTGTGAGAGATCGTCTCCGCGCGGTAGCCCGGCGGAACATGAATCATGACTGCATCGATCTGCTGGCCTGGAAAAATCGTAGAAAGGCGCTCATAGCGCAGGGTCGAACTGCCGATAGAGAATTGCGCCCGCTGCCCGTCGCGGGTGACGGCATCGGCGTTCAGGCCCACTTGAAGGAAAGTCGAAACCGGCAGGCCCAGAGCCTCCGAAATGCCAGCGAGACTTCCCAGGGAGGGCGTCGCCTTGCCCCGCTCTACAAGTGACAGGAAGGCCGAGGAGATATGGGCCCGTTCGCAGGTCTGGGCGAGGGTGAGGCCGCGCTTCTGGCGTTCCTGCCGGATGAGGGCGCCCAGATTGGAAACAAGCACCTCGCGGGCCTGCCCGGGGGCGGACTGGTTCAATTGGTCGGGGTTCGAAATGCCGCTTTCCATCAAGCGGAGCATTTCAGATTTTTTTATGGAAGTAAAATTTTTTAAATGGCCTGAGCTCGGCGACTTCAAGACCGGTGGACAGAACCAACGCTTGCCGCGGCGGGACCTTGTGGGATCGCCTCACGTGGGTTCCGCATGAATCCAACAAAGTGAATTGCTGAGGGGATCAAGCCTCCAAGGAACGCAGTTTGGTTATGGCTGTAGGCACCAGTTCTTGGATTACATCGGTCCGCTCACGGCATCGGGCAGGTCCAATGAGGTTAGAGTTCTGGTCCAGCCGTGGTCCAGCCTCCGGGCAGGTCCAGACACACAACGGACCTTCAGCGGGTGCGTTCTACAAACGGGTTCAAGGAGCAAAGGCCCGCCTCATGGCGTGAGGCGGGCTTTGTGCAATTTAGGCAGCGATCGCCTGTTGACGCAGAACGTCATCCAAAGTGACTTCGCCTAGGAACCCGCCTCCGCTGCGAGCGGCCTCGCCGCGCTCGATCGCGTGCGCAAAACGGACCGCCGGATCAGCCTCCAGCTTCTCGAACAGTCGCTGCAAGCCGGGATAGCCGCGGCGATCGACAACGTCGTGATACTTGGTCCACCGCGCGATGCCGGCGAAGTAGGCATCCGCCAACGTGCATCGATCGCCCAGCAGCCAGTCCTTGTCGCCGAGGATTCCTTCGAGGTCGGCATGAGCCTTGGCCACCTTCGCCGCTCCATAGGCCCTGAGAACGTCCTTGTCGGATCCTTCAACCCCATGCTCAAGGGCGTACCAGAGCGGGCCGAAGGCGGCGAAGAAGCTCGTGTTAAGGAACGCCAAGACCTGGTTGAGCCGATCAAACTCCGGCGTGCCCTGGGCGAAGGACAACCCCTTGCCGATCCCCCGCGCGCCGAGATGGTGGAGGATTGCCATACTCTCACTGATCCGCTCGCCCGTGGCGGCCACCAAGGTCGGCGTCTCGCCGGCAGGATTGATCTGGCGGTAGGCCTCGCTCTGCACGACCTCCGGCATCTCGATGCGGCAGAGCCGGTACGGCTCTCCGAGCCATTCCAGGGCAATGATCGAGCCGAACGAGCATCCCGACGGAATGCCGTACATGAGGGTCTGAACCATGGGTATTTCCTTGTGTCTGTGACGACACCAAGATGGCACCATGGACTTAGAGGCTGTAGCGGCTACTTTGAAAACCCAAAGTCCACAAGCGTGAACATTGGCGCATGAGGTTCAACTTCAACGATCTGCATATCTTCGTCCAGGCGGTGAACAGCGGGGGCTTCGCGGCCGCGGCGCGTCACCTGGGCGTTCCTAAGTCGACAATCAGCAAGCGCGTCGCCGAGCTTGAGGTGGATCTCGGCATTCGCCTGATCCATCGCACCTCGCGCAGTTTCGTGCTGACCGATGTCGGCCGGGATTTCTATGATCATGCCCGCGCGGCCGTCATTGAGGCGGAGGCGGCCGAGAGCGTGGTGCAGCGGCGGCAGGCCGAGCCGCAGGGTACGGTCAGGATCACGGCCTCCGTGCCGGTGGCGCAGTTCCACCTTGCCGACCGCCTGCCGGTTCTCGCACGAGCCTATCCCAAGCTGGACCTGCAGCTCCACATCACCGACCGCTTCGTCGATCTGATCCGGGATGGCTTTGACATCGCGATCCGAAGCCATTTCGCGCCGCTGCCCGATTCCGATCTCATGCAGCGCCGGATGAAGGTCGAGCGGATCACGCTGGTCGCCTCGCCGGACTACCTGGCACGGCGGGGCACACCTGAGCGCCCCGAGGACCTCGTCGGACATGACGGGCTCCTGACGGGTCCCGCATCGAGGACATGGCACCTGAAGGACTGCAACGGTCATGCGGTTCAGGTCATGCCGATGGTGCGGCTGGTAGCTGATGAGTCCTCGGTGCTGTTGAGGGCGGCGGCTGCGGGACTTGGCATCGCCTGTCTTCCTGAAGCCATGTCGGCGGCCTTAATGGAAAGCGGCGCGTTGATCCAGGTGCTCCCGGACTGGGCTGCCGGTAGCGTGACCTCCACGATCCTGACACCGCACCGGCGCAGCCAGCTTCCAGCCATCAGGGCAGTCATCGACTTCCTGGCGGGCGGCTAACGGCCGGTGGGCGACGGCTCCAGCGAGGATCGTTGGAAGGGTTAGGTACGCGCCAAGGATTTGGCGTGGAGAGCACTGGCCCAACCACGAGCGACCGGCCATGGGGGTGCATGAGTAAGCGGGGAGATTGGGGGCGAGGGATTGAACGAAGCCGCTGACGCGGCATTTGGTGCCCGGGGATGCGGATGATGCTTCTGTTTTGAAGGATTGCGGCTGTTGAAGCGCAATTCCAGAACAGGAGATCAAGATGGTCGAGTTGAG